>JAWLAI010000009.1 GCA_041395565.1 Pseudomonadota bacterium
GCTGCAGGATTGCCTGACGTGCCTGGACATCCCCACCCGGGTGCTGCACAGCACGCACGAGCTGCTGTTCGAACTGGTCGTCAAAAACGTTTACATCGTGACCACCAACTGCGCCGGCCTGATTACCGGCGGCACCGTCAGCGAATTGTGGGCGCAGCACCGCGAGCTGGCGCAGGATGTCGCACACGAGGTGATCCGGATCCAGGAACACCTGACCGGCATGCGCTTCGATGCGGAACAGGTGCTGGCGGCGATGCTGGCGGCCTTCGCGGGAGACCCGCAGCACGGCTGCACCGGGCGCAGCGCGCCGCTGCGCCTCGCGCGCGCGCTGCAGCAGGCGGAGCGCGCCGGGATCGAGACCCCGGTGCTGCGGATGATCGCCGACCGGAATAGCTGATTTAACCGGCAACCAGCCGCCGCGCGGCACGCGCCGGCTCAACGTGTTGCCTTGACAGGCCGCGCACTGTGCCCCTAAGGTGACGCGCTGCGCAGCCAGGACGAGGATTACAGCGCTTTGTACATGCACAGCCTCACGCCCGACCGCCCGCACCCGCTCCACGCAGTACTGGCCGCCGCCATGCTCGCGCTCACGGGCTGCGGCGGTGGCGGCGGTGACAGCACGGCAGCCAGCACCGGCTACACCCTGAGCGGCAGCATTCAGGCTGCCGCCGGCAATGCCGTCGACAGCGATGTCAACGATCCCTTCGCCCCCTATGCCAGCAACGACAGCGTTGCCGCGGCGCAGGTCATTCCCAATCCGGTGGTCGTTGGCGGCTACCTGAACCAGCCGGGCGGCGGGCCGGACGGCCGTTCCCGCAGCAGCGGCGATATCTCCGATTTCTACCGGATCTCGATGGCGACGAACCAGCTCGTCATCCTGAATATCGCCGACCATGTTGCCGGGGACCTGGATCTGTTCCTGTATGATGAAGGCAATACCCTGGTCGACAGCTCGGAAGGTATCGGTCCGACGGAAACCGTCACCGCACCGCTCGCGGGCACATACTACCTCGAGGTCAGGATCTACGCCCGCGCCACACCGGGTGCGTCCAGCTACACGCTCACGCTCGGCCAGCAGTTGAGCGCGGCGCAGTCCGGCGCGAGCTTCCCGGCCGACGATTTCGTGCCCGGCGAGATCATCGCCCGCTTCAAACCCGGGAGCAGCGCCGGCAAGTCCGCCGCCGTGCAGGCAGCCGCTTCCGGGCTGGCATACAAGGCCGGCACGACCGGCCGGGCGCTGCTGTTGACACTGCCGCGACCCGCCGGCAGCAACGCTGCCGGTAGCGCCACCGAGCGCCGGCAGTACCAACGTGAAACCATCCAGGCCATCAAGCGCCTGCGGCAGCGGCCGGACGTCGAATTCGCCGAACCGAACTACCTGCGCCGGGTCACGCTTGCCCCCGGCGACACGAACTATCCCCTGCAATGGCACTATCCGCTGATCAACCTGCCACAGGCCTGGGACATCACCACGGGTACGGACACCGTCGTGGTCGCGGTGATAGACACCGGCATCCTCACTGCCCATCCCGACCTGCAGGGGCGCATCGGCCCGGGCTACGACTTCATCAGCGACCCGACCAATGCCCTGGACGGCGACGGCATCGACCCGGACCCGGAAGACCCCGGCGATGGCGGCGTTGCCGGCAACAGCAGCTTCCACGGCACCCACGTCGCCGGCACGATCGCCGCTGCCACCGACAACAGCATCGGCGTCGCCGGCACGAGCTGGGCGACCACGCTCATGCCGCTGCGCACGCTCGGCCTGAACGGGGGTACCAGCTACGACATCATGCAGGCCCTGCTCTACGCGGCCGGACTGCCGAACGATTCCGGCGGCGTCCCCGTACAGCGGGCGGACATCGTCAATCTGAGCCTGGGCGGATACAGCTTCTCCCAGAGCGAGCAGAACGTCATCGACCAGGTGCGTGGGCAGGGCGTCATGATCGTTGCAGCGGCCGGCAACGATGCGACCAGCAGCCTGTTCTATCCGGCATCGTACAATGGCGTGCTATCCGTGAGTGCCGTAGACATCAACCAGCAGGCGGCGCCCTACTCGAATTTCGGCGCCGCCATCGATCTTGCCGCTCCCGGCGGCAATACCGCCGCGGATGTCAACGGCGACGGCTATCCCGACGGCGTCCTCAGTACCAGCGGCGACGATTCCTCCGGCAGCCCGCCCCAGTATCTGTATCGCTTCCTGCAGGGCACTTCCATGGCGACGCCGCACGTGGCAGGTACGCTCGCGCTGATGAAAGCGGTCACGCCAACACTGACACCCGCCGATATCGACAACCTGCTGTTGAACGGCCAGCTGACAACCGACCTGGGCACACCGGGCCGCGACAATGTCTTCGGCTACGGCCTGATCGACGCCCACCGGGCCGTGGCGGCGGCGCAGGGCGGCATCACGCCGGTACCGCCAACCCTGGTGGTGTCACCCTCGGCGCTGAATTTCAGCACGCTCGGCACCACCGCATTCATCAGCGTTGCCAATGGCGGCGGCGGCACCCTGACCGTGAATCCACCCACCGATGACGCCGGCTGGCTGAACGTCGTGCCGGCCGTGACCGATCCCGTCACCGGGACCGGCAGCTATGTCGTCAGCGTCTCGCGCAACCGACTGGCGGAAGGCACCTATACCGCGACGATCACCATCAGCTCCAGCGCCAACAGCATCCAGGTTCCCGTCATCATGCAGGTGACGCTCCTGAACCAGGATGCCGATGCCGGATATCACTACATCCTGCTGATCGATCAGGCGAGCGGGGTACCCAAATACCAGGCCAGCGCGGCGGCTGCGAATGGTGTGTACCAATACACGCTGAACGGGGTCGCTGCGGGGACCTATGAGCTGCTCGCCGGCACCGACCTCGACAACGACGGCATTATCTGCGTGGGAAGCGAGGCCTGCGGCGGTTACATTTCGCTCGACCAGCTCACACCGGTCACGGTAGCGGCAGACCGTACCGGACTCGACTTCAACTCCGGCTTCAATGTCGTCATCACCACGGCGGGGCAGGCATCCGCCACCGCCGGCGTCGCCAGGCCGAGCCTGGAACGGGCCACGCCATGATGGCGGCGCAGCGCCGCCACGGCACTCGCCTCGCGACACTGCTGCTCGTGGCCGGGCTGATGGCGTGCAGGCCGGCCATCCCGCCCGCGTCCGGTACGGACACGCGCGCGGTCACCACCCTGGCCACCGGCACTCAGTGCGCACCCAGCGCACCAGCGCCGGCGGCGCGCTGGCTGGACACGCCAGCGTCCCTGCAATCCGCCTACCGCGACATGACCCGCCACTCGCTCGGCGCGAACACGTTGCCCGCACCGGTGCCGGATTTCGCAGCATACGGGGTCTTGCAGGTGTTCATGGGGCAGCAGCCGACGGGGGGCTACCAGCTGCGTTTGCTGCGGCCAAACTTAGAACTCCACGCCACCGCTGCCACGGTGCGGATCGAGTGGCTGTCGCCGCCGCCCGGCGCCATCCTGCCCCAGCTGGTCACCAGCCCCTGCCTGCTGCTGGCCGTGCCGCGCGGCGCATACCATACCCTCACCGTCACCGACCAGGCCGGCCGGATCCGCGCCAACGCCGCGCTGTAGCCCACCGCCCGTACACCGGCCCCGGCTCAGCCCGCAGACTGCGCCGGCCACAGCCAGGCAGCACCGCGCACCCCGCTCGAATCCCCGTGCAGCGCACGGCACAGCCGGGTATCGACCTGGTCGGAAAACACGTATGCCCCCCAGCGTTGCGGCACGGCCTGGTAGAGCCCCCCGATGTTCGACATGCCGCCGCCCAGCACGATCACCTCGGGATCCAGGATGTTGATCACGCCGGCCAGCGCCCGCGCCATGCGGTCGGCATAGCGCGTCAACGCCGCCTGCGCCGCCGCTTCACCGGCGGCGGCACGCGCGTTGATGGCAACCGCATCCAGCGCCGCGCCCGTCGCCGCGCTGTAATCCTGCGCCAGCCCGGGACCGGACAGCCAGGTTTCGATACAACCGTGCCGGCCGCAGTAGCAGGCCGCTCCGGGCAGTTCATCCGGCAGTGGCCAGGGCAGCGGATTGTGCCCCCATTCGCCGGCGATACCGTTCGGTCCGGACAGGAGACGTCCGTCGACGACGATGCCGCCTCCGGTACCCGTGCCGACGATGACACCGAACACGCTGCGCGCGCCCGCCGCCGCCCCGTCATGCGCCTCGGACAGGGCGAAACAGTCGGCATCATTGGCGAAGCGCAGCCGTCGCCGGAGACGCTGTTCCAGATCAGCGTGCAGCGGCCGGCCGTTCAGACACACGGAATTGGAATTCTTCACCAGCCCCGTCGCCCGCGAGATCGAACCCGGCATGCCGATTCCGACCGTGCAGCGCCGCCCCGCCGCCTGCTCCAGCGCCTCGACCAGCGCGGCGACTGCCGCGATGGTCGCCGCGTAATCACCCTGCGGCGTGGGCACGCGCCGGCGCAGACATTCGCCGCCGTCGTCCTGCAGCACGACCCCCTCGATCTTGGTACCGCCGAGATCGATGCCGATGCGTGCCTCAGGCACAGCCATGCGCGACCAGGCTGTAGCCGCGGCTGCGGTCGGTACGCAGGCGCGTGATGCCGGCATTGGCAACGTGGATGCGATACATCGCGGCGGGCGGGATATCCAGCGCGGTGGCGATGACGGCACGGATGACACCGGCATGGGCCACCACGAGCACCGACTGCCCCGCGTGCCGGTCCAGCAACTCCAGGAAGCCGGCACGCACGCGCGCCACGAAGGCATCCAGCGGCTCGGCGCCGGCCGGCCGCTGGCCGACCGGATCGCGCAGGAACCGGTCCACCTGGCCAGGGTCCCTGGCCTCCAGCTCCGCCCGCGTGTGGCCTTCCCAGGTACCGAAACCGACCTCGGCGAACCGCGGCTCGGCGCGCAACGGCAAGGCCTGCCGCGCGCACAGTGCGGCGGCAAACCCATGACAGCGCGACAGCGGTGAACTCACCACCTGCTGCCACGGCCCGCGCCCGTCAACGGCGTCCCACATCTGCTGCCAGCCCCGCTCGCTCAGCGGATCGTCACGCTGGCCGCGAAAGCGTGTACCACCCACCGGTTCACCATGGCGCAACAGCTCGATCATGGTGGCTGGCGCCGTGGTCTCAGACATACCGGGTTTCCAGGCGTGCGTGGAAATCGGCCCAGTCGAAAGCCGGTCCGGGATCGGTCTTGCGCCCCGGTGCAATGTCGCTGTGTCCGGCGATGGCCTGGCGCGACAGTCCGGGATAGGTCCGCAGCAGCGCCCGCGTCACCGCGCCCAAGCGCTCGTACTGTACCGGTGTGTAGGGGTCCTCGTCCTGACCTTCCAGCTCGATGCCGATGGAAAAATCATTGCATGCCCGCCGCCCCTGAAAGCAGGAATCCCCCGCGTGCCAGGCGCGCTGATCGAATGGCACGTACTGGATCACTTCGCCATCGCGTCGGATCAGCACGTGACTGGAAACCCTGAGTCCGGCGATGTCCCGGAAATAGGGATGTGCGTCCGGGTCGAGGCAGTTGGTGAACAACCGGTCGATCGCATCGCCACCATAGCAGCCGGGCGGCAGACTGATACCGTGGATCACGATCAGTTCCGGCGCGCAGCCGGCCGGCCGCGCGTCGCAATTCGGCGACTGCAGCTGACGGACATCACGCAGGCGGTGTGTACGGGGATCGATTTCCACGATGCGACCATCCTCCGGGCATTGACCCGGAATACTATACCGCGGATGCCGGGCAGACTTGCAGCCGGAACTGGCAGGGGTTTGACCGACAGGCGCCCGGATCGGCTAGAATAGCCGCCACGATTTCCTTGCCGTCTGGAGCTGCAGTGAAGACCCCATCCGCCATCCTGCTTCTGTTCCTGCTCCTGGCAGGCAGCGCCGCAGCCGAAACGCGCTACGTCAGCGACAGCCTGGAGATCACCATGCGCAGCGGCAAGGGCAACAGCTACAGTATCACCCGCATGCTGGACAGCGGCACCCCGGTTGAGGTGCTGGAGGTGGACAAGGACGAGGGCTACACGCGCGTGCGCACCAAGAGCGGCAAGGAAGGTTGGGTATTGACGCGCTACCTGATGAAGACCCCGGCCGCGCGCGACCGCCTGGCGAGCGCCGAGAAGGATCTCGCGGAACTGGAACTGGAGAAGCGCAAGCTGGAAACCACGATGGCGGCGCTGAGCGAGGAAAAGAACGCGCTCGCCAGCGAACTCGAGTCACTCGGCGGCACCAACCGCAAGGTCAGCCAGGAACTGTCCGAGATCAAGCGCACCGCCTCCAGTGCCCTGGCCATCGATTCCGAGAACAAGGAACTGAAGTCCCGGGTCGTCGCGCTGGAGCGCGACCTGCAGATCCTGCAGCAGGAGAACGAGGGATTGCGCGACCGCACCGCCCGCGACTGGTTCATGGCCGGCGCCGGCGTGATCCTGGTCGGCATCCTGGTCGGCCTGATCATCCCGCGCATCCGCTGGCGCAAGAAATCGAGCTGGGACACGTTCTAGCTCCCAGCGCGGGTTCCCGTGCGGCCGTGGCGGTTGTGGCCCCCGGCAGCAGGGCGCAGTGCATGCCTACTCGTCCGTTACACAGCCTTCCGAGGCGTTCCTGACCAGTTGTATATACTTGTGCAGCGTACCGCGCTCCGCCTTGTAGGGCGGCATCCGCCAGGCAGCGCGGCGCTGTTCCAGCTCGGCATCGCTGAGCGCCACCGACAGCGACTTGCTTTCCGCGTCGATGGTGATGACATCGCCGTCGCGGATCAGCGCGAGCGGTCCGCCTTCCTGGGCCTCCGGCACGATGTGACCGATGATGAAGCCGTGTGATCCGCCGGAAAAACGTCCGTCGGTCAGCAGTGCCACGTCCTTGCCCAACCCCGCGCCCATGATGGCAGAAGTCGGTGTCAGCATCTCCGGCATGCCGGGGCCGCCCTTCGGTCCCTCGTAGCGGATGACCACCACGTCGCCCTTGCCGATGCGGCCTTGCTCCAGCGCCGTTAGCATGTCCTCCTCGGCGTCGAACACCCGAGCCGGGCCGCTGAAATGCAGGCCTTCCTTGCCGGTGATCTTGGCGACCGAGCCCCCCGGCGCAAGATTGCCCTTGAGGATCTGGATATGCCCCGTGGCTTTGATGGGATCGGACAGGGTGCGGAAGACATCCTGTCCCTCCCTGAGCCCGGGCAGGTCCCGCAGGTTTTCCGCTACCGTCTTGCCGGTCACGGTCAGGCAGTCGCCATCGAGCAGCCCCTGTTCCAGCGGAATTGTTCATCACTGCCGGCGTACCGCCCGCGTTATGCAGGTCTTCATCACGTAGCGGCCGCTCGGCTTGAGATCGGCCAGGAACGGTGGCCGGTCGCTGACGTCCTGGAAATCGTCGATGAGCGACACGTTCACGGCCCGCGCCGGCGATGAGGTGCAGCACCGCGTTGGTGGATCCGCCGGTGGCCATGACGTCCTGTGGCGTGAGCTGCGCGCGTCATGATGTCGCGCGGCGAGGAATCCAGCTCAGGCAGATTGCGGATGGCCCTGCCGGCACTGTAGCACTCCGCCAACGGCAGGATCCACCGCCGGCGTCGAGGAGACAAGGCAGCGACATGCCCGCTGGCTCGTGGCCCGGGCCATGGTATTGGCCGTGCGCCCACCGCAGCCCCGCGCCGGGCAGGCATGATTGACGATGTTGTCCGCCGCGTCTCCTCATCGATCTTGCCGGCGATGAACTCGCCATGCTCTGGAAGGCCGAGACGATATCCAGGGCGGTACTAGTTGTGGTAGTGCCCGGGCTTGATGGTCCCCGCCGTAGATCGCGGAGCGCCGGGCGGTTGAGCCGGCCCATGGCGATCAGGCAGCCCGGCATGTTCTTTGCGTCCCAACCCGGCAGCGAGATGTTCGCGTCATACCACCTGACGCACCGCGATGACGGTCTCGATGGAGTCGGCGATCAGGTCGCGTGACTGCAGCGAGTAGCTCCGTACCCTCGGTCCCATGGAAATACCGTCGCTAACACCGATGGTGTTGAAACGCATGCCGACCAGCCCGGCATCGATCACGCCCTCGCGCACCTTCGCGGCCAGGTCGTTCAGATGCATGTTGCAGGTATTGCCTTCGTACCAGACGCTCGAGATACCCACCTGCGCCTTATCCATATCGGTATCTTTCAGCCCGGTGCCGTACAGCATGGCCTGGGATGCGCCCTGCGACTTCGGTTGCGTAATGCGTGAACTGAAACGGTTCAACGGCTTGGTCATGCGATCTACTCCGGTTGATTCAGGCGCCCAGGGTTGCAGCGGACTGTTAACTATACAGAGGGATCAGCCGGGGCAGAAACACGCGTGGCGGCACACCCGCCGGCCGCCGCACCCGGCAGCCGTCACACCGCAGCCGGTAGGTCGTGACAATGCGGGTCAACGCTGCGGAGCGGTCGGTGCGTCAAGATGACGCTGCGGCAGATACCGTTAATTAATATATAAAACAGCATATTGGGGTCAATATCAGGCTAAAAATTCGCTTGCATGCCAGGTCCCAGAATCGTAGAATATAAGCAGTTACTTATTTTAAGACGTTCTAAACGTCGAGGAGGTGCAAGATGTACTTCGACAACCTGACGCTGGTTTCGCTGGTGGTATTCCTGATCGCCTTCGGCGCCTTCATCTACTCGTGCCTGTTCCGCAACTGTATCTCCGGCAGCGCGCGCGACGACTGGCACGAAGACACGAACCGGGACGAGGACCGCGGCTAACCGGGCCGGCGCCAGTCCGGCTTCCATTACTCGCCCATTCCAGCACGGCCGCGGGCGACGCGGCCGTGCGCCGGGGTGATTCGGCACCGCATCACCAACCGGAATACACAGGACACACCGTCATGGAAATCCGTCAACTGCACGACGCAGCCAGCTCCACCTTCAGTTACCTGTTGTGGGATCCCGCCAGCCGCGAAGCCGCGTTGATTGACCCGGTGCACGAGCAGGTGCGACGTGACATACACCTGATCTGGGAACTCGGCCTGAAACTCAGATACACCGTGGAGACCCATGTACACACCGGTCACGTGACCGGCTCCGGCTACCTGCGCGAGGTATTCAATTCCATCGTCATGGTGCATGAAAACAGTCATGCCAAGTGCGCTGACGTGCTGGTGCGGGACGGTGATTTCATTCCGCTGGGCAATGCACGCCTGAATATACTGCACACCCCCGGCCATAGCGGCAGCGACATCTGCTGTACCCTGCCGGGTGCGGTCTTTACCGGCGGCACCCTGCTGGTCGGGAGCTGCGGACGCACGGACTACCAGTCGGGCGATGCAGGCATGCTGTACGACTCGATAACACAGCACCTGTTCACGCTCCCCGATGCGACCCTCGTCTACCCGGGACACGGCACCACGGCGGCACCCGTATCGACCATCGCCGCGGAAAAGGCCGGCAACGCACGCATCGGCATGGGTCGGCGGCGTGACGACTTCATCGCACTCATGCGGGATCTGATGCTTGACCCCCCGGCCCGCATCCACGAAACCCTGCCCGTCAACCTGCGCTGCGGCAGCTACCTGGCAGCCGGCAGCGCCGTGGGCCGCTAGCGACCCGCAGCCGCACCGGCATGCCGGGCCGCAGCAGGCGGTGGCGGCATACCCCTGCAAACCCGCGCAGACCGCGGCAGTGCCGCGCGTGCACGCTATACCGCTGCCCGCAGCCGCGCCAGCCGCCTTCAAGTCCGCCCGCCCCATGCCGATTGTTTCAGGGATAGCTTCCTGCTTGCGGGAGATATCGGACACCTCCTGTTCAAGGACCAATCAGGGAGCCAGGCCAGCGCATGAAGGACAATACCCGGACACTGATAATGCTGGGTGTAATGGCTGTCCTGGGACTGATGTTCGCCTTTGCCTCCATCGCGCTGCTGCAGATGCATACCATCACCGAGCGCATGGGCGACCTCGTGGAGGTACGCAATGCCAAGATCGCCGCCGCGAACAAGATGCGCGACGCGATCCGGTCGCGCGCCGACAGCCTCAGGAAGATGCGCCTGACGCAGGACCCCTTCGAACGCGACGAGGAGTATCAGCACTTTCTCGCCCACGCCGGCAACTATCGCGCCGCCACCGAGCGTCTTGCGGGACTGGGCGTGACCCCGCAGGAGGCAGGAATACACGAGCGGCTGCAGCAGCTGACGCGCCAGGCCCAGACCGCGAGTGACGCCGCCGCCCTGCTGCTGGAAAGCGGCGCCGATGGAGATATTGAAGCCGCCATGCGCGATGCCGTATCCCTGCAGGCAGGGATGCTGGAGCAACTCGACGCGCTGGTGGAGCTGGAAGAGGCCGCCTCGGGCCAGTCACTGGCGGATAGCCGCGTGCACTACCAGCGCAGCAGGAACCTGCTGATCATACTGACCGGCGTCATCCTGCTGTTCTGCTACTTGCTCGCGCGCCTCATCTCCCGCTATGTCGCCAGCAAGAACCGGCAGCTCAACTACCAGTCATCCCACGATGCGCTCACCGGACTGATCAATCGCCGTGAATTCGAGAAACGTGTCGAGCGCGCGATCCGCAGTGCACAGTCGCTGCCCGCGGCGCATACCCTCATGTACCTCGATCTCGATCAGTTCAAGGTCATCAACGATGTCTGCGGTCATGGTGCGGGCGACCTCCTGCTGCAGCATCTCGCCGGCCTGCTGCGCGGCACCGTGCGCCATCGCGACACGCTCGGCCGGCTGGGCGGGGACGAATTCGGGCTGCTGCTCGAGAACTGCCCGCTGGACAAGGCGGTCGGGATCGCCGGCAAGCTGCTCAAGTCGATCGAGGAATATCACTTCACCTGGCAGGACAACACCTTCACGCTCAGCATCAGCATTGGCGTGGTTCCGCTCGATGAAACCACGACGGACATTGCCAGCGCGATGAGCGCGGCGGATGCCGCCTGCTACATCGCCAAGGAGGCCGGACGCAACCAGATCCAGGTCGCCTATCTCGGTGACCGGCAGCTGCAGCAGCGGCGCAGCGAAATGCAGTGGGTCGCCCGCCTGACGCGCGCGCTCGAGCAAAACCAGTTCAAGCTCTACTACATGCCCATCATCTCCTGCGCGGAAGGTAATGGCAGCAGCAGGCAGATCGAGTTGCTGCTGCGGATGATCGACGACGACGGTTCCGTGATCTCGCCGCGCCTGTTCCTGCCGGCGGCGGAGAAGTACAACCTCGCCACCGCCATCGACCGCTGGGTCATCGACCATGCACTGCAGTGGCTGGCCGAGCACAGCTATGACCACAACTGGCCAATCACCATATCCATCAACCTGTCGGCACCGACACTCGCCAGCCATGACATGCTGAGATACATTATCGAGCGCGCCGAGCAGACCGGCGCACCGCCCGAGCGGATCATTTTCGAGATCACCGAGAATGCTGCCATTGCCAACCTCACCGAGGCAACGGGCTTCATGCTCACGCTGCGCGGACGCGGCTTCCGCTTCACGCTGGATGATTTCGGCAGCGGCCTGTCCTCGTTCGTCTTCCTCAAGAAGCTCCCGGTCGATTTTCTCAAGATCGACGGCGCCTACGTGCGCGACATCCTGTCCGACCCGGTCGATTATGCCCTGGTCCGCTCGATCAACGAACTCGCGCATTTGCTCGACAAGCAGACCATAGCCGAGCGGGTGGAAACCATGTCAGTGGCCAACGAGCTGCGCGAACTGGGCGTCAATTACCTCCAGGGCTACGCCTACGCCGGGCCCGAGCCCCTGAGCTGCTTCACGTACACGCAGAAACCGCGGCTCGTTGTGGTAGCGCGCTGATCCGGCGCAAACGCGACACATCCGCAGCGCAACCGGTGCTATAGTCGTCCGGACACAGAGCTTGGCAGCCGCGATGGCACGACCTCCTCCACTGCTGGAAATGATCGGGGCGCTGATCGGCACGCCTTCCGTCAGCTGCGTCGACCCCGCGCTCGACCAGGGCAACCGCGCCGTGATCGACCTGCTCGCAGGCTGGCTCGAAGCCGCGGGCTTCAGCGTCGAGCTCATGCCGCTGCCCGGCACCCCGACCAAGGCCAACCTGATCGCAACGCTCGGCAGCGGTCCCGGCGGACTGGTGCTGGCCGGTCACACCGATACAGTCCCCTACGATCATGGCGCCTGGCGCCATGACCCGTTCCGCCTGACCGAGGCGGACCAGCGCCTCTACGGCCTGGGCACCTCTGACATGAAGGCCTTCCTCGCGCTCGCCATCGAGGCAACCCGTGGACTGCGCGCGCGGGACTTGCGTGAACCGCTGATCCTGCTGGCGACGGCCGACGAGGAGACCTCCATGTGTGGCGCCCGCGCGCTGGTGGAGCGGCAGCGACCGCACGCGCGCCACGCCGTCATCGGCGAACCCACCGGCCTGCGCCCGGTGCGTATGCACAAGGGCATATTCATGGAGCGCATCCGGCTGCACGGTCATGCCGGCCATTCCAGCAACCCCGCACTCGGTAACAACGCCCTGGAGGCCATGCACCACGTAATCGGCGCGATCCTTGCCTGGCGCGGATCGCTGCAGGCACAGCATCACAATGCGCTGTTCGCTGTCCCGGTGCCAACGCTCAACCTCGGCCACATCCATGGCGGCGACAACCCCAACCGTATCTGCGCCGACTGCGAGCTGCACCTCGACCTGCGCCCGCTGCCGGGCATGGACATCGGCGCTCTGCGCGCGGAGCTGCACAGCGTGGTCAGCACCGCGCTGCAAGACAGCGCGGTCAGGGCCAGCTGCGACGCCCTGTTCGACGGTATCCCGGCCATGGAAACTGCGCACGGCGCCCCCATCGTCCGGCTCGCCGAACGGCTCACCGGCCACGTACCGGAGGCAGTGGCGTTCGCCACTGAGGCACCCTATCTGCAACAGCTCGGCATGGATACCATCATCCTGGGCCCAGGCGACATCGCGCAGGCACACCAGCCGGATGAATTCATCGCGCTCGATCGGTTGCAGCCGACCGTGGAACTGCTGCGCGACATGATCAAATCCGTTTGTATAGACACCGCCCCCTTGCTATAACAGGCGCCATGAAAACCAGCGAACTCAACGGGCAGTTCATCAGGAGCTTTCGGCACTCGGCGCCGTACATACATGCGCACCGTGGCCGCACCTTCGTCCTGGTGTTCGGCGGCGAGGCCGTTGAGGATCCCGCCTTTCCCGGCCTGATCCACGACATCGCGCTGTTGCACAGCCTCGGTATCCAGCTGGTGCTGGTCCACGGCGCACGCCCGCAGATCGAGCGCAAACTCTCCGCGGGCGGCATCCAGATGGAATACGCCCATGGCCTGCGCATCACCGACGACGCCGCACTCGTATGCGTGAAGGAGGCTGCCGGTTCCGTACGCGTGGAAATCGAGGCATTGCTGTCGATGGGGCTGGCCAATACCCCGATGTCCGGCGCCCGCATCGGCGTGAGTTCAGGCAATTTCGTCACCGCCCGGCCGCTCGGCGTGCGTGACGGCATCGACTACTGCCATACCGGCGAGGTGCGGCGCATCGATGGACAGGCCGTCCGGCAACACCTCGCCGAGCGCCGCATCGTGCTGCTCTCCCCGCTGGGTTACTCCCCCACCGGCGAGGTGTTCAACCTGAGCGCGGAAGAAGTCGCCACGGCCAGCGCCATCGAACTGCAGGCCGACAAGCTGGTGCTGCTCAACGAAGGCGAGAAACTGCGTGACGGTCGCCGCCGGCTGCTGGCACAGCTGACCGTCAACGAGGCGCAGGCACTGCTGCACGGCCGGCGCCACCTGACGGAACCCATGCGCCGGCAACTGCACAGCGCGATCCAGGCCTGTCGCGGCAATGTGCGGCGCGTACACCTGCTCGACCGGCAACAGGATGGCGCCCTGCTGTTGGAGCTGTTCACGCGCGACGGCCTGGGGACCCTGATCACCTCGGATCCCTTCGAGGGGCTGCGTGCGGCGTCCATCGACGATGTCGGTGGCATACTCGAGCTGATCTCCCCGCTCGAACAGCAGGGCGTTCTGGTCAAGCGTTCCCGTGAACTGCTGGAGATGGAGATCGATCATTTCCTCGTGATCGAGCGCGACGGCACCATCATCGCCTGCGCGGCGCTATATCCGGGCGACCGGCCCGCCCAGGCCGAACTGGCCTGCCTGGCAGTGCATGCCGACTACCGCAACGAGGGGCGCGGCGACGCCCTGCTGCACGCCGTCGAGCAGCGGGCCATGCAGCGCGGCGTCGAGCAGCTGGTTGTTCTGACGACCCATACGGCGCACTGGTTCCGGGAACGTGGCTTCCTGCCGGGCGACCTGTCACACCTGCCCGCCAAAAAAAAGGCGCTATACAATTACCAGCGCAATTCCAAGGTGTTCTACAAGCCGCTGGAACCTGCCGGCCGGTAGCCGGAGGTCCCGGCAAACATGACAAAGCGGTCCCGTTCTGTAAAATACGCACCACACGGGGAGTGTGACCTGTATCACCGGCGTCCGCCGGCGCTGTTATAGACTGCCACGAGCAGCCGTTAACAGCATGAACCTGATGCAATAACAGCAAACGAGCCAAAGCATGCACGGCAGGTAGCTACAGGCATGGGGACAAAGACGACACAGCCGTCGGCCGGACAGACCGTCAGGGTTCTGCAAATAACCGATACGCACCTGTTCACCAGCGGCAGCGGCCGCCTGCTCGGCCTCAACACCGAGCAGTCGCTCAGCGCCGTACTCGCGGCCGTGGCTGGCCGTAACCCTGCTGCGCACCTCGTGCTCGCCACCGGCGACCTGGCCCACGATGGCACGCCGGGAGCGTATCAACGTTTCTTCCGACACATGAACGGGCTCGGTCTCCCGGTGTACTGTCTGCCGGGCAACCATGACGAGGCCGGGGCATTACGCCGGGCTCACGACGCCGGGCAGTGCCGCTACAACAGCCATGCCGTGCATGGCGACTGGCATTTCATCCTGCTGGACTCCACCGTCCCCGGCAGCGAGGGTGGGCACCTGTCGGATGCCACGCTGGCCATGCTGGAACAACGGCTGCAGGCGGAGCCAGACAGGCATACCATCGTCTGCCTGCATCATCAGCCGGTGGCGATGGGCAGCCAGTGGCTGGACACCATGGCCGTGGACAACCCGGCGGATTTCTTTGCCATCATCGACCGCCATCCGCAGGTACGCGCGATCCTCTGGGGACATGTACACCAGGAACTACAGAGCCGGCGCGGCGACGTACTCCTGCTGTCGACGCCTTCGACCTGCATCCAGTTTCTGCCGGGCAGTACCCGCTTTGCCGTCGACACGGCCCCGCCCGGCTATCGCTGGCTGGAACTGCAGCCCGACGGGCGCATCGTGACGGGGATAGAGCGGATCGGCGCCATTCCCGGCCAGATCGACCTGGCCGCAGGCGGTTATTGAACGCTTGCTCGCACCCGGCGTCGCCCGGGCTGCATGACCAGGGCGGACTCGCATGCGGCAGGATCGGCCTGAGCCGGCGGAGTCGCCACCGCGTAGCGGCCAGTGACCGTGGCCGGCTTCACTGCACGAGCTGGTTGAGATCGAAGATGGGCAGCAGGATCGCCAGCACGATGACCAGCACCACACCGCCCATCAGCAGGATCAGCAGCGGCTCGAACAGCCCCATGACCGCAGCGATCAAGGTCTCGATCTCGCGTTCCTGGTTGATCGCGGCGCGCTCCAGCATCTCTTCCAGCTTGCCGCTGGCTTCGCCACTGGCGATGAGGTGCACGGTCATGGCTGGAAAATAACCGCTGCGTTCCAGCGCGGCGGCAATCCCAGAACCCTCGCGCACGCGCGCTGCCGCTTCGTTGACAGCTTCGCGCATCGGCAGGTTGGAAACGACCTGGGCGGAGATGCGCATCGCCTCCAGCACCGATACACCGCTCGCGGTGAGGATACTGAAGGTACGCGCGAAACGTCCCGTGTTGAGGCCGCGCTCCAGGCGCCCGACCAGCGGCACACTCAGCAGCAGGCGGTGGAACCGGCGTCGATTGTCCTCGCTGCGCAGCAGCCAGCTGAAACCGACACCCGCCAGCACCAGCAGCCCGATCAGCAGAAGTCCGTGGTTACGCAGAAAATCGCTGACCGCGATCAGGCCGCGGGTCAGCGCCGGCAGACCCTGGCCGATGTTCTCGAATACCTGCACCACCTGCGGCACGACATAGGTCATCAGGCCGCCGACCACGAGGATCGCGACTATGGTGAGCATGGCCGGATAGAACACCGCCAGCTGGATCTTCTGGCGCATCTGCTGACGGTTCTCGGCGTAATCGGCGAGCCGTTCCAGCACCCGGTCCAGATGGCCGGACTGCTCCCCGGCCTCGACAGTGGTGCGATACAGTTCGGGGAAGACATGCTTGAAATCCGCGAGACCGGCGGCCAGGGTATGACCTTCCATCACCCGCGAGCGCACCGCCAGCAACATACTCTTCAGGCGCGCGCGTTCGGTCTGCTGGGCGACCGCGCGCAGGCATTCCTCCAGCGGCAGTGCGGCACGGACCAGGGTTGCCAGCTGGCGCGTGATCAGTGCCAGATCGGTCGGACTGATACCGCGCCGCAGCCAGGCGGACCGGCTCCGGCTGCGCGTCTCGCGCTGCGCGACCTCCTGTACCTCGACCGGCACCAGCCCCTGGTCACGCAGCTGCTGGCGTACCTGGCGCGGCGCATCACCCTCGATGACGCCTTTTTTCTCGCGCCCGCTCGCGTCCAGTGCGGTGTATTCGAAAGCACCCATGGTTGTTCAGCAGGCCGTAACAGGCGACATGCGCGGCACTGGTGGACCGGCGTCAGTCGCCCTGCGTGACGCGCAGGACTTCCTCCACGGAGGTTGCGCCGTCGAGTATCTTACGCCAGCCGTCCTGACGGATACTCGGGGTCTTCCGGCGCGCCTCGCGCTCCAGCTCCAGCTCGCCGGCGCCATCATGAATGCTGGCACGCATGGTGTCGTCGAGGATCACCAGTTCGTAGATGCCGGTACGCCCGCGATAGCCCAGCTGGTTGCAGGACGGGCAGCCGCGGGCCCGGTACAGCGTCGGGGGATTCTCCGCAGGCATCCCCAGCGCCGCGCAATCGTGCTGGCCTGCCGTGTAGGGTTCCTTGCAGTCATCGCACAGCACGCGCACCAGACGCTGCGCCAGCACGCCGATCAGGCTGGAGGACAGCAGGAAGGGTTCCACGCCCATGTCGCGCAGGCGGGTCACGGCGCCGACCGCGCTGTTGGTATGCAGGGTGGAGAATACCAGGTGGCCGGTAAGACTGGCCTGCACGGCAATCTCGGCCGTCTCGAGATCGCGGATCTCGCCGACCATCACCACGTCCGGGTCCTGACGCAGGATCGCGCGCAGACCCCGCGCGAAACTCAGGTCGACCTTGGTATTGACCTGGGTCTGGCCGATACCGTCGAGGTAGTACTCGATCGGGTCTTCCACGGTCATGATGTTGCGGCGCTTGTTGTTGAGCCGGCCGAGCGCCGCGTACAGCGTCGTGGTCTTGCCGGAACCGGTCGGGCCCGTGACCAGGATGATGCCGTGCGGCCGGTTGATCAGCACGTCGAGGAGTTCGCGCGCCTGTGCCGACATGCCGAGCTGCTCGAGGTCGAGGCGCCCGGCCTGCTTGTCCAGCAGACGCAGCACCACGCGCTCGCCGTTCCCGGAGGGCAGCGTGGAGACACGCACGTCCACGGCACGGCCTGCCACCCGCAGCGAGATGCGGCCATCCTGCGGCAGGCGTTTCTCCGCGATGTCGAGCCGCGCCATGACCTTGATGCGTGACACGAGCAGCGGTGCCAGCACCCGCTGCGGCTCCAGTACCTCACGCAGCACACCATCGCAGCGGAAGCGCACCACCAGCCGGTTCTCGAACGGCTCGATATGGATATCCGAGGCGTTTTCCTTGACCGCCTCGGTCAACAGGGCGTTGATCAGGCGAATGATCGGGGCGTCGTCCTCGCTTTCGAGCAGGTCCGCCGGCTCGGGCAGGGCCTGCGCCACATGCATCAGGTCCAGGTCCTCGCCGAGATCGCCCATCATCTGCATGGCTTCGCTGGAACCCTGCTCGTAACTGTTGGAGAGCAGTGTATTGAACTGCTCCTCATCGATCTGCTCCAGCCGCAGCGGCATCCCGACCAGGCGGCGCAGCTCGATCAGCGCGGCCGGCGTCACGCCGGCCGTGTGGGCCACCTGGGCGTAATCGTCGGTATAGCCGGTGACCAGCACTCCGTTGCGTTTGGCGAACAGGAACGGCGGGCGGCGCTGCGGCGTGGCCGTCGCGGGCGCCGGGACCGGTGACTGCCCGGTTTCCTGCAGTGAATTCTCACTCATCCCAGATGAACTGTGACGATTTGTCTTCGACGGGGATATCCGCAGCAGGCGTTTGGACGTCCGGTAGCTGACCGCCGTATGTGCTGATATCCGGCAGTATGGGGTGTGACTTACCGGGCATCAGATTGACACCATCCTCATTCTGCTGGCGCTGCAGCTCGCGAACGTAGTTGTACTTGCTGTTGGTATATTGCGCTGCCACGGCATTGTCGCGCAGGATCACGGGATGGATGAACACCATCAGGTTGTTGCGCGTCACATCAGCGGTCTTCGATTTGAACAACAGCCCCAGCAGGGGGATGTCGCCAAGCAACGGCACCTTCTGTACACCCTCGTTGACCGTCTCGTCGATCAGCCCCCCAAGCACGACGATCTGGCCATTGTCCGCAATGACGCTGGTCTTGATGGAACGCTTGCTGGTCGTCGGACCATCGGATCCAGTTGACTTGACACTGGACACCTCCTGCTGGATGTCCAATCGCAGCGCATCGCCTTCGTTGATCTGGGGCTTGATCTTCAGCTTCAGGCCGACATCCTCGCGCGAGATGGTGGTGAAGGGATTGGTCGCGTCACCGGCCGCACTGGTGAAGGAACCGGTCCGGAACGGGACGTTCTCGCCGATGAGGATCTCGGCCTCCTCGTTGTCCAGGGTAACCAGGGTTGGCGTGGAGAGGATATTGGTATTACCGTCCCTGGCCAAGGCATTGAGCACTGCAGCATAGCTGAACTCGTTTCTGGCGATGTCGCCGAATCCAAGCAGCGTGTTGGTCTCTCCGATAGAAACGCTGCCTGTACCGCTGGTGGTACCGCCGCCGGTCAAGCTGGACACCGCGCTGGCAATGCTGGTGATGGGCACACCCGAGTTGTTAGTAAAATTGACGACGCCAACCGGCACCCGTCCGCCTCCGGTATCGGCGAATATCCATTGCACGCCGAGCTCGCGCGCCACGGTATCGGACACCTCGGCAATAGCCGCCTCGACCAGCACCTGCGCCTTGCGGACATCGAGCTGGCTGATCACCCGCCGCAGGGTGCGCATGATGTCGGGCGGCGCGGAGATCACCAGTGCATTGGTTGAGGCATCCGCCTGGATATCGAACGAGCCGCTCTTCGCGGCAGCGGCCTGGCCCTGGGGCGCGTCCTTCTCTTCCGACTTGCCCACACCCATGAGCACCTTGACGATCTCCGTGGCATCGGCATAGCGCAGGTAGATCACATCGGTATTGCCGCCGGACTCGAGCGGGGTGTCCAGGTGCGAAATGATCGCGCGCAGACGCAGACGCTCGGCGCGCTCGCCGCCCAGCAGCACACTGTTGGTACGCTCGTCTGCCACCAGCACCTGTTCGGTCCCGCCGCCGCCGGCCGCCTTGGCCGCCGAGGCGCGAGTCAGGGTGGTCAGGACGCGCACCACCTCGTTGGCGGAGGCATGCGACAGGGGGATGACCTCGATCTCGCTGTCGCTGACCTGGTCGATGCGGCGGATGATGCTGACCAGGCGCTCCACGTTGTCGGCACGGTCAGAGATGATCAGGACATTGGTGGCAGGGTAGGCCGCGAGATGACCCTGCTGCGGCACCAGCGGCCGCAGGATGGGCACGAGCTGGGCGGCCGCCACGTTGTCCACCTGAACCACGCGCGTGACCATCTCGTCGCCGACACCGGGATTGTTGTCCGTCGTCGTGGGGATGCTGTCCTGCTTGGCGTTCACGTCCGGGATGATCTTGATCACCTCGCCGGTCGGGACAGCGGCGAATCCGTGCACCTTGAGGATGGAGAGAAACACCTGGTAGACCTCGTCGCTGTCCATCGGGCGGGACGAAATCACCGTTACCTTGCCCTTGACGCGTGGATCGACGATGAAATTCTTGTGCGCCACCTCGGCGACGGTGCTGATCAGGGCGCTGATATCGGCGTCCTTGAGATTGAGAGTGACGGTCTCGGCCTGCAGCGGCAAGGCGCAACACAGCCAGACCAGTATCACTGCCGCAATCTTTACCGGAATGCTCATTCCTGATTCCTCAAATACGCCTACCACCGGAAGGCGGCTGCCGCCGTCCCGGTATAGTGGCTATCTTGCCTTATAAATCAATCAAAAAATACCTGGTTATTGACTGCCGTCGATCGACAGTGTCTGCTCCACGCCATCGCGCAGGAGCCGCAGCGTGACCGGTTCGCCACTCTGCAGACTCTGCAGCGCCATGGCGCTGTTTTCTGGATCCGTCAGAGCCAGGCCGTTGACTTCCGTGACCACGTCACCCGTGCGCAGGCCGACCTGTTCGAACAATTGCGGATCCCTGCCGGGCGCCACCGTGTAGCCGGCCAGCTTGCCCTCGGCGTCATTGTACGGCGCCACCTGGAGCATACCGGCGAGCGAGGCCGGCTGCTGTTTGATCTGGCTGCGGATCGCCTGCAACCGCTGCGATGCACTCTGCGGGGAGCGTGCTGTTGGTGCCGTGGCGGCGGAGTAAACATTACCGCCGCGCGGCTTGTCATCCGTCGGCAACCGCAGGGTCTCGTAGCGCCCGTTCCGCAGCAGGATCACCCGATCCGGGTAGATGGCGCTCAGCTCGACATTGCCAGGGAGGGTGCCGCCGATCGCGTAGTGTTCGTCCTGTCCGCGCTGGTCGGCGATGATGGCCCGCGCATCCTCCTTGACATCGGCCGCCAGCACCCCCTTCAGGGTCAGGTTGAGTGAGGTGTCCGGGGCCTCGACCGGCGCGGCGACCTTGACCGGCTGTTCCGCTGCCGTGTTGACTTCTCCCATCAGATGCCAGCCGGGCAACTGGCGAATCAACACCAGATCGGGATCCGGCTTCGCCGGCACGTTGCCCTTGGCTGCGACCACCGGCGTAGGCGCGGGCGCTTCCTTCTGCGGCAGCAAACCCCAGGTCAGGATGGCAAGCCGGCTCGCGATCCAGACCACCAGCAACAGGTTGATGACGAGTATGGCACGCTGGGCAGTCCTGCCCTGCAGCAGCCTGCCCAATTCCGCGGGTTGTAACGTCGCTGCATTCATCGACCGACCTGCACTCCTTCAGCCTGGCAAGACAGTTTACCCCTGGCGCGCCTGATGTCGACCGCGGCCACCACCGCGCCGCTCGGACTGGCGCCGCGATGACCGTCCGCCCTTCTCGCCCGGCCGCGGTGGACGCTTGATCTTGACCGGCGGCTTGAGCTCGCCGATGACGTTCTCCGGCACCGTCGCCACCGGGATCTTGTGCCCGATATAGTCCTCGATATCGGGCAGGGAATAGACGAAGTTCTCGCAGGCGAAGCTGATCGCGTCGCCATCCTTGCCGATCCGCGCTGTACGTCCGATCCGGTGTACATAGTCTTCGGCATCTTGCGGCAGATCATAATTAAATACATGGCTCACGTCGGGTATATGCAGCCCCCGGGCCGCCACATCGGTGGCGATCAGGATCGGCAGCTCGCCCTTCTGGAACTCGTTCAGCAGGCGCTGGCGCTTTTTCTGGGGCACATCGCCCGATAACACCGCACATTTGAACCCGTTCCCTTCCAGATACGACCAGACCCGGTCCGCGGCGCGCTTGGTGTTCACGAACACGATGCTGCGATGCGGGTCCATGTGATTGAGCAGCCCGATCAGCAGTGGGATCTTCTCCTCGTTTGCCGTGTGATACAGAACCTGCCGAACGCGCTCAGCAGTGACCTTCTCGGGTACGACATCGACGTGGAAGGGCTGGTTCATGTGCTCGTAGGCCAGTTCCTGCACGCGGTGTGACAACGTCGCCGAAAACAGCATGCCCAGCCGCTGCTCCGGCGGCGGGCAGCGCCGCAGCAGAAAGCGGATGTCCTTGATGAAACCGAGGTCGAACATGCGGTCCGCCTCGTCCAGCACGATGGCCTGGATCATCTTCAGGTTGAAGACATGCTGCTTGAAATAGTCGATCAGGCGCCCCGGGGTGCCGATCAGGATGTCCACCCCCGCGGCGATCGTCTCGCGCTGCTCGTCATAACCGGTGCCGCCATAGGCAAGGCCGAGCCGCAAGCCGGTATGGCGCCCGAGCACCGCGGCATCATTGTAGATCTGGATGGCCAGTTCCCGGGTGGGCGCCAGGATCAGGGCACGCGGTTGTTGCTGCTGGCGCCGGGCATCCGCCGGCTGGGTCAACAGCTGATGGAAGACCGCAACCAGGAAAGCGGCGGTCTTGCCGGTACCGGTCTGGGCCTGGCCGGCGACGTCACGCCCCGCGAGGGCGACCGGCAGGGTCTCCGCCTGTATCGGCGTGCACCTGGAAAAACCCGCGTCTTCAATACCTTGCATCAGCTCCGCGGGAAGGGAAAAGCTGTTCCAGGCTACATCGGTCAAGTGTGTTTCGGCCATGTCAGGCTCGCTGCAGCGTGCAAAATCGCATAATGTAATAGAATTTCATATTATATTTCAATTGCTTGTTAATATGCCAATGATTCTTCCAAAAACCTGCGTCATCCCCCTACCCTCGCGGCCGCACCGGATGGGTGCGCGATCGCGCCAGCGTCGTCGGCCCCGCGTGCAGCTCACGAACGCGACGCGACATGTGACAACGCAGGCTTGTAAATTTTCCAGAATTAGGCTGAAATAGCACGTATCAAGGTGTCGGCGGGTGTTCCTGAGCTGACACATCATAACGACTCCTGCCAGGGTCACGCCTCCCGAAACGAGCCTAGACATGGCGCACAACGGTTTCCATTCTGCCTATCATCCCGGACCTGCCCCTGTTACAGCCGCAACGAACCGACAGTCTTTTCATCTCAAGGAGAAATTCGACAGTGAGTGATAACATCCTCCAGCTGAGCGACGACAGTTTCGAACAGGACGTCATCAAGTCGTCCGAGCCCGTACTGGTTGACTACTGGGCCGAGTGGTGCGGTCCCTGCAAGATGATCGCACCCATCCTGGAAGAGATCGCCACTGAATACAACGGCAGGATCAAGGTCGCAAAACTCAATATCGACGATAATCCGCAGACACCGCCCAAGTACGGCATCCGCGGCATCCCGACCCTGATGCTGTTCAAGGACGGCAACGTGGAGGCCACCAAGGTCGGCGCACTGTCTAAATCGCAACTTACGGCATTCATCGACAGCAACATCTGACAAAAGAACACTAAACATATCGCCGGGGGTTACTGAGGTCACGGGCACAGTCCCGAACCGACACAGCACGACCGCACTCGCACCGCTGCGCCGCAGGCAGGTCGTCACCCCCGTTTTTCCCCGGCCCCCGGGCCCATCCAAACAACATTTGCCATGATACCCAGCAAAGGCCACCTATGAACCTGTCCGAACTCAAACTCAAGCCCGCCTCCGAGCTGATCGACATCGCCCAGGAAATGGGCATCCAGGATATCGCGCGCCAGCGCAAGCAGGACATCATCTTCTCCATCCTCAAGTCACACGCCAAGAAGGGCGAGGACATTTTCGGCAACGGGGTGCTGGAGATACTGCAGGACGGGTTTGGCTTCCTGCGCTCGGCCGACAGTTCCTACCTCGCCGGCCCGGACGACATCTATGTATCGCCCAGCCAGATCCGCCGTTTCAGCCTGCGTACCGGCGATACCGTGGACGGCAAGATCCGCCCCCCCAAGGACAGCGAGCGCTATTTCGCGCTGCTCAAGGTCAACCAGATCAATTACGAGAAGCCCGAGGTCGCCAAGAACAAGGTCGCCTTCGAGAACCTGACACCACTGCACCCGAACGAGCGGCTGGTACTCGAGCGCGGCAACGGCAGCACCGAGGACATCACCGCGCGCATCATCGACCTGGTGGCGCCACTGGGCAAGGGCCAGCGCGGCCTGATCGTCTCGCCGCCGAAGGCCGGCAAAACCATGCTGCTGCAGAACGTCGCGCAGTCCATCACCGCGAACCATCCCGAATGCTATCTCATCGTGCTGCTCATCGATGAACGTCCCGAGGAAGTGACCGAAATGGCGCGCTCGGTACAGGGCGAGGTGGTCTCCAGCACCTTCGACGAACCGGCCAGCCGTCACGTCCAGGTGGCCGAGATGGTGATCGAGAAGGCCAAACGACTGGTCGAGCACAAGCGCGATGTGGTGATCCTGCTGGACTCCATCACACGCCTGGGCCGTGCCTACAACACCGTGGTGCCGTCCTCCGGCAAGGTGCTGACCGGCGGCGTCGACGCCAATGCCCTGCAGCGCCCCAAGCGCTTCTTCGGCGCGGCACGCAACATCGAGGAGGGCGGCAGCCTGACCATTCTCGCCACCGCGCTCATCGACACCGGCTCGCGCATGGATGACGTGATCTACGAGGAGTTCAAGGGCACGGGCAATCACGAGATCCATCTCGACCGCCGCATCGCCGAGAAACGCGTCTACCCGGCGATCAACCTGAACCGGTCCGGCACCCGCCGCGAGGAACTGCTGACCGATCCGAAGGAATTGCAGAAGATGTGGATCTTGCGCAAGCTGCTGCACCCGATGGACGAACTGGCTGCCATGGAATTCCTGCTCGACAAGCTCAAGGCCACCAAGAACAATTCCGAATTCTTCGAATCCATGAAGCGCTGAGCGGCGGGTTTCGACAACCCGTCTTGCGCAAAGGCACCAAGAAATTCGACGCAGGGTTGCCACAGAGAACACAGAGCGCACAGCGGATGTAACATCAGGGATCGAACCATGCCGGCCTGGTCTGGCCAGATGCGCCAATCCCCAAGCTGATTCTGCGCACGCGCATGAATGCATCGAGAATGCGGCAGCACATGACCGCGCGACTCCCGTCCCCGGTCCTCAGGTCATGCAAGCTCCCGCCCCCGTGAATATCACGCTGCAGGCACTCGCGGCCTGCAGGAGCGCCCGGATTCGATCGTTCGGGGACGCGGTCCGCTGCTACCGCATTAACATGCGCCGGGCGCTCCGCGCCCCAGTGCAATTATTGATTTTCCTTGCGCCCTGGCGTGTTTGTGCGCAACAGCGTGTTCCTGCCTGAAGGCTGGTACCTATCTCATCGTCCCGCGCGCGCCGCGCCTTGCCAGGTGCACAAATCGCCACGGTCGCAGCCGTGTAAATTATGCGATAGGTTCTAGAACCTATCTAAAAATTGGTATAAGCATTCTTACATTGTCATGCCCGCGCAGGCGGGCATCCAGAAAACCCGCGCAATACTGGATTCCGGCCTGCGCCGGAATGACGACAAACATGGCCACCGCAGGATTTTCCAATATTGAGATAGGTTCTAGTCGTTGCCCAGGTTGCGCAGGCGGTTGATGCGCAGCTCGATCGGGGGATGAGTCGCGTACAGGCGGCTGGTCTTTTCGCGGAAGTTGCGGAACGGATTGACGATGAACATGTGCTGGGTGGCACGGTTCGCGCCGCGGAACGGCTGGGCACTGGCGGCCAGCTTTTCCAGCGCGCTGATCAATCCCTCGGGATGGCGGGTCAGACGGACGCTGGTGGCATCGGCAAGGAATTCGCGCTGCCTCGACACGGCGAACTGCACCAGCAGCGCGAATACCGGCGCCAGCGCCGCGAACGCCACCAGCGCCAGCATCACGAACAGCGCACCGGGCCCGGCCTTCGAGGAATTCCGCGAGCGGTCGGAGAAATACAGCGCGCGCAGCGCCGCATCGCTGACCAGCGCGATGAGACCGACGATAACCCCGACCGCGGTGGCATAACGGATATCCCAATTCACGATATGGCCCATTTCGTGGCCTACCACGCCCTGCAGTTCCTCGCGGTTGAGGGAATCCAGCAGGCCGCGCGTGACGCCGATGGCGGAGCGTGCCGGCGTCATACCCGTGGCGAAGGCGTTCAGCGCGGGATTCTCGAGCACATACACGCGCGGCTTGACGATACCGGCCGCGATCGCCATTTCCTCGACCACGTTGTGCAGCACGGGCTCCTCGTCCGCGGTGACCTCGCGGGCACCGGTCAGACGCAGCACGATCCGGTCGCCGCTGCGGAAGGCGATACCGGACCATACCGTCCCGATACCGAACAGCACCAGCGAACACCACACACCCCAGCGGCTGACGAACCAGACATCCACGCTGCCTTCCGGCAGGCCGTGCGTGGCCAGTTGCAGACTCCAGCCCAGCAGGTAACCGAGCACACCGAGGACCAGGAGCAGCGTGCCGACCAGGCGCAGGGTGGCTCGCTGGTTGGCACGCGCGGCGGCGAGGAAATCCGTACGCCGCAGCACCTTGTTGCGCAGCAGGCGATGCGCTTCCCAGCCCGTGGTGAAGGGCACGCCGCACTGGGCGCATACGCGCGCATGCGGGCGCCGGACGGCGCCGCACTCGGGACATGTCATGGACGGGGTTTGCGGCATGCGCCTGTCACGGACTCGCCCCGATTCGCCTCAGGGCCGTTGCGTTCAGCGCAGATTGACCGCCGGTGTCGCCGTTTCGGTTTCCGGCACCTCGAAATAGGTTGCCTGCTTGAAGCCGAACAGGCCGGCCACGATGTTCGACGGGAAGGTCTCAACGCCGTTGTTGAGCGCCATCACGCTGTCGTTGTAGAACTGGCGCGAGAACGCGATCTTGTTCTCGGTGGCGCTCAGTTCCTCCATCAGGCGCGAGACGTTCTCGTTGGCCTTGAGATCGGGATAGTTTTCCATGAGCGCAAACAGCTTGCCCATCGCTCCGCTCAGTATGCCCTCCGCGGCGATCGCCTCCTCCGGCCCTTTGGCGGCGACGGCCTGATTGCGGGCGTTGATGACCATGGTCAGTGTTTCCTGCTCGTAGGACATGTAGTCCTTCACGGTCTCGACCAGATTGGGGATGAGGTCGTGGCGGCGCTTGAGCTGGACATCGATCTGGCGCCAGGCGTTGGCGACCTGGTTCTTCAGGTTCACCAGCCGGTTGTACAACAGCACGCCCCAGAGGGGTATGGCTATGATGAGTGCGAGTAAGACCCAGCCGATATTTTCCATCTTTTTCTCCTTGTTGCGGCCGGCAGGCCGCCGCTACCGTGACCGAAGGTTTCAGCGTCAGCAGCCCCGGCCGGCGTGCCCGGCAAGCACCTGCCGATCAGTCCAGGCGTACTGCGCCGGCCCGGGTTTCGCGTTCCAGCGCACGATAGCCGATGTCGGTACGATAATAAACATCCGGCCACTCGATGCGGCTGACACAGGCATACGCCTGCTGCTGCGCGGCGCCGATGGTCTCGCCCAGCGCACACACACAGAGCACGCGCCCGCCGCTGGTCTTCACCGCATCGCCATCAGCGACCGTCCCGGCATGAAACACCTTGCAGGGCATGCCCTCGGCAGCCGCCAGGCCCGTGATCACATCGCCCTTGCGGTAACCGGACGGGTAACCGCCCGCCGCCATCACTACCCCCAACGCGACTCGCGGATCCCACACTGCCTCCACGGTGTCGAGCCGGCGGTCCAGCGCAGCCAGGCACAGCGCCACCAGGTCACTCTGCAGACGGCACATGACGGGCTGCGTCTCCGGATCGCCGAAGCGCACGTTGAACTCCAGCACCTTCGGCACACCGTCGGCACCGATCATCAACCCGGCATAGAGGAACCCGGTGAAGGCGTTGCCCTCGGCCGCCATACCGCGGATGGTGGGCAGTATCACCTGCTGCATGACCCGCTCGTGGAGCTCCGGCGTCACCACCGGGGCCGGCGAATAGGCCCCCATACCGCCGGTGTTCGGTCCGGTGTCGCCATTGTCGCGTGCCTTGTGGTCCTGCGAGGTAGCCAGCGGCAGGCAGTGCTCCCCATCCACCATCGCGATGAAGCTGGCCTCCTCGCCCTGCAGGAATTCCTCGATCACGACACGGTGTCCGGCCGCGCCGAAGGCATTGCCGGCCAGCATGTCGCGCACGGCCGCGATGGCCTCGTCCTGCGTCTGCGCCAGGATGACGCCCTTGCCGGCAGCCAGCCCGTCGGCCTTCACAACGAGCGGGGTGCCCTGCGCGCGGATGTAATCGATGGCCGCATCGACATCGTGAAAGCTCGCGTAGGCTGCCGTGGGGATCGCGTGTCGGTGCAGGAAATCCTTGGCAAACGACTTGGAGCCTTCCAGTTGCGCCGCGCCGCGGCCCGGCCCGAAACAGGGCAATCCGGCATCCCGGAAGCGGTCGACGATCCCGGCCACCAGCGGCACCTCGGGCCCGATGATGGTCAGGCCGATGGCCTGCGCCCGCGCGAAGGCGATCAGGGCGTCGATGTCGAGCGCATCGATGGCGACGTTCTCGACACCCGGTTCCAGCGCGGTACCGGCATTGCCCGGCGCCACGTACACCGCGTCCGCGAGCGGCGACTGCGCCGCCTTCCAGGCCAGCGCGTGCTCGCGCCCGCCATTGCCGATAATGAGGATGTTCATGATTGCTGTATCAAATGTATCCGCCACAGAGATCACGGAGCGCGCAGGGAAGTGAATACTCCACCGGCTAAAGCCCGTGGCTTCAGGTTACCGCTGAAAGCTGGATCGATCGGCCATCCGGCCGATTGCCCCGACATTCAACTCCGCTGGCATTCCACGCTCCCCGTGCACCGCAATTGCCCATACGCCTGTATGAAGGTCCCCGTCATTGCGGCGCAGGCCGCAATCAGATCTACCCATGGAGCAGTCTCTCTGGATGCCGGCATACGCCGGCATGACGATTTGCCGCCTGAAGGCGGGGGGTTTACTGATCCCCTATTAGAGACGCTAAATATACGTGTCGCGATTTACGATCATACGTGAAGCACAGAAATTACTTACGGAACCTCTGGTCAATGAATCCCGTCATTGCGAGCGTAGCGATGCGATCCCCCACATGGTATCAGCCAGTTCGAGATTGCTGCGTCACCGCGTTCCGCGGTAACCGTTCCATGCGCTACGCCACCTCGTGCATGGCCCAGGCCAGTCTCTCGGCCGTTCCCGGCCTCACCTTCTCCCTGCGATCGTCGCCATGACGGACGAGCCAGATGTTACTTAAAAATACGCCTGCGTGAATTACAACACCCCGTGTTCTCTGTGGCGTTACTGTCAGTGCCGGAAATGCCGCATGCCGGTGAATACCATGGCGATGCCGTGTTCGTTGGCGGCAGCGATGACCTCGTCGTCGCGCAGCGAGCCGCCGGGCTGGATCACCGCGGCGACGCCAGCCGCCGCCGCCTGGTCGATACCGTCGCGGAACGGGAAGAAGGCGTCCGATGCCATGACCGAACCCTTGACCTCGAGACCCTCGTCCGCGGCCTTGAGCGCCGCCACCCGGGCGCTGTAGACACGGCTCATCTGGCCGGCGCCGACGCCGACCGTCATGCCGTCGCGGCAATAGACAATGGCATTGGATTTGACGAATTTGGCGACCCGCCAGGCGAACAGCAGATCCTGGATTTGCGCTGCAGTCGGCGCCTGCCGGGTCACCACCTTCAGCGCGTCGGCCGTGACCCGCCCCAGGTCGCGGTCCTGCACCAGCAAGCCACCGTTGACGCGTTTGAAATCAAGCATGGAAACGGGTTCGTCCGCCCAGCACCCGCATTCCAGCACCCTTACGTTCTTCTTGGCGGCCAACACCGGCAGCGCCTCGGGATCGACCGCAGGCGCGATGATCACCTCGACGAACTGGCGCTCGAGGATTGCCGCGGCGGTTTCCGCCTCCAGGGTGCGGTTGAAAGCGATGATGCCGCCGAAGGCCGAGGTCGGATCGGTCTTGAATGCCCGCTCGTAAGCGGCGAGCGGGGTGTCGCCCAGGGCGACCCCGCAGGGATTGGCGTGCTTGACGATGACGCACGCCGGCCCCTCGGGGAAGGATTTAACGCATTCCAGCGCAGCATCGGTATCCGCCACATTGTTGTAGGACAGCTCCTTGCCCTGCAACTGGTGTGCGGTCGCGACTGACGCCTCGCGTGGTTCGTGCTCGACATAAAAAGCGGCACGCTGGTGCGGATTCTCGCCGTAGCGCATGGTCTGGGCACGGCGGTACTGCAGACTGAGGGTATGCGGGAAATCCGCGCGCTCGCCCGCGGCATCGATCGCCCCGAGGTAATTCGCGATCGCGCCGTCGTAGCGTGCCGTGTGTTCGAAGGTCTTCAATGCCAGCCGGTAGCGCGTGGCTGCGGAAACCCGGTTTCCACCAGCGCGCATTTCCTCGATCACCGTCTCGTAATCCGCACTGTCCACCACCACGGTCACCGCGGCGTGATTCTTCGCCGCCGCGCGCAGCAGCGTCGGACCGCCGATATCGATATTCTCGATAGCCGTACCCAGATCGCAATCCGGTCGTGCCACGGTCAGCTCGAACGGATACAGATTGACCGCCACCAGATCGATGGGCAGGATGCCGTTCGAGGCCATGACTTCCGCATCGATGTCGCGGCGCCCCAGGATGCCGCCGTGGATGCGCGGATGCAGGGTCTTCACGCGTCCGTCCATCATCTCCGGGAAACCGGTGTAATCGGACACCTCGGTGACGGCAACACCGGCCTGCTCGAGCATCCGCGCGGTACCACCCGTGGACAGGATCTCCACACCCAGCGCGTGCAGCTCCCTGGCAAAGTCGACCACACCGCTCTTGTCGGAAACGCTTATCAGTGCACGCGCGATCATGTTTTCAGTGTTCCAGGTTGTATTGTTTGAGTTTCTTGCGGAGGGTCGCGCGGCTGATGCCCAGCATTTCGGCGGCCTGACTCTGGTTGCCGTCCACGTGATGCATGACGACATTGAGCAGTGCGGGTTCCACCTCGTTGAGTACCAGGTGATACAGGTCCTTGACCTTGTGTCCGTTCAGATCGCCCAGATAGAGCTGTATGGCCGAGGTCACGCTGCGGCGGATAGGCTGTTTGCGGCGCTCGCGCCGGGGCTGCGCGATCATGCGGCCTGTACCTGTTGATCAGCACGCCGGGCGAAGAACTCGTGCACACACGCCAGCTGCGCCGCCGCACTTTCCAGACGGTTGATCCGGTCACGAAAGGCATTGCCGTCGCGCTGCCCGCGGCTGTACCAGGCGATGTGCTTGCGCGCCACGCGCACGCCGGTATATTCGCCGTAGAAATCGTACAGATGCTCGAGATGACCGCTGAGAACGCGGCAGATTTCCGCTGCTCCCGGCTCCGGCAGCAGTTGCCCGGTACGCAGGTAATGGGCGATTTCGCGGAAGATCCAGGGCCGGCCCTGGGCTGCACGCCCGATCATGATGCCATCGACCCCGGTGTAGCGCAGCACCGCCGCCGCCTGTTCGGGGGTATCGATATCACCGTTGGCGATCACCGGTATCCCGACCGCGGCCTTGATTGCGCGCACCGTATCGTGTTCGGCCGCACCGCGATAACCGCAGGCACGCGTACGTCCGTGCACGGCAAGCGCCCTGATCCCCGCCTGTGCGGCGATCCGCGCCACGCGCAGGCCGTTCCTGTGCCCTGGATCCCAGCCGGTACGTATCTTCAACGTGACCGGCACCGGAACTGCCGCGACCACGGCATCGAGGATCCGGCCCACCAGCGACTCGTCGCACAGCAGGGCGGAACCAGCCATCACGTTGCATACCTTCTTTGCGGGACAGCCCATGTTGATATCGATGATCTGCGCGCCCTGGTCCACATTGAAGCGTGCCGCGTCTGCCATCATGACAGGATCGGAACCGGCGATCTGCACCGATACCGGCGCCGGCTCGCCGCGATGATCGATGCGGCGCCGGGTCTTGCGGCTGCCCCAGAGCAACGCGTTCGAGGACACCATCTCCGACACTGCCATGCCGGCACCGAGTTCACGGCACAACTGACGGAACGGCCGATCGGTCACACCGGCCATCGGCGCCAGCACGAGATTGTTTGGTAATTGATAGGGTCCTATGTTCACCGGTGTTATGACGTTTGGAGTAACGGATTTCATCCCGGGCCGAAGGGACCGGAGATAATACCCGCTTGCGTGATCATGTAAAAGCGTTAAAAAAAGCGAAGTGAATTCAGGCTTCAGAGAAAGCCGAACTGATATGACACGGCTTTGTCACCCGGATCCTGCACTTCCAGAACCACCTGCACGGTCGCGTGTGCCGGCAAACCGGCGTTGTAATCGGGCCCATTGCGCAGGTATTCCGCCGGCCGGAACCGGCGCATGGCGACGGGATTGCCGGCCATGTCGGTAAAACTGACCTCGAATACGGGATATGGCTGGGTAAAGTCGGCACGATTCTCGAATGCCGCGTTGATCAGCAGGGCACCCGCCGCAACCGGGTGTTGACGCACATCGCGCTCCAGGATGGCCAGTCGCGACAGATCGACACGCAGCGGCAGTTCGCAGCGCAGCACCGCGCAGAAGCGCTCGAGTGCCGGCCGCCATGCGGGATCGGCCGCCAGGCCGACCCGGTTAAAAAACGTCCATTGCATGCCGAGCAGGACGACCAGCACGGCGATCGCGGAGAGACTGAACAGGTCCCGGCCCTGCAGGCTCCGATGCTCCCAGGACGATCCGGTGAGCATGGGCGGCAGCGCGTCCATTTCCGCCGCCGGTTCGGTCATGCGCTCCTCCACGTCGGGCTCGACTTCGATGCCTCCCATGCGCGCCGCCTCGCTGGTCAGGGCGAGACTACCGGCCGCATCGACCGCTGCGCGCACTGCCGCCAGGTCTTCGTACAGATAGTCGACGGCGCTGTAGACCTGCCGGCACTCGCCGCAGCGCACCCTGCCCCCCGCCCTCCCCAGCTGGGCGGCGGATACCTGGAACACCACAGAGCAATTCGGGCAATAGGTATACATGGACAAAAGTTTACCTTAATTCACTGACGGATTGCCGGAATCGGCGGTGCGTGCAATGGCGCTGCGATCCGCGGCGCGCACCCTGTGTCGCGGTTTACGCTCCAGCAGTGTGTTTCGTACCCGTCAGCAGCACCCACTCCTCACGCTGCTGTGGCGCATCGAATACGATCCAGGGGGCGTAGGCCGCGCTGACCGCTTCCGCCTGCGTCGCCAGGATGCCGGTCAGCAGCAGGGTGCCGCCCGGCCGGAGCAGGGCGGACAGTACCGGCGCCAGTTCCACGAGTGGATTTGCCAGAATATTGGCTAGCACCAGATCGGCCGGGGTCCGATCGAGGTCGTCGGGCAGACAGACATCGATACCCGAGACAATGCCATTAGCCGCCGCGTTTGCCCGGGTAACCGCCAGCGCAGCGGGATCGATGTCCGTTGCCAGCACCTGCGCGGCGCCGAGCCTGGCGGCCGCGAGCGCCAGGATGCCCGAACCGCAACCGTAATCGATGACACGCCGGGCGACCGGCGGATGATGGTCCAGCCACTCCAGACACAGCGCCGTGGTGGCGTGGGTGCCGGTGCCGAAGGCAACCCCCGGATCCAGGGTAATCACCGCGGCCCCGGCGTCCGGACAGGCCGCGCCGGATGGACAGACCCACAGCCGCGCGCCGAAACGCATCGGCCTGAATGTATCGCGCCAGGTATTGGACCAGTCACGATCTTCCAGTACGGAGACGGCAAGTGGCGGCAGCGGCTCGCCCAGGACCGCACGCAGTGCCGCCTCGACGGCAGCGGCATCGGCAGCGGCGGAAAACAAAGCCACCACACGCGGATTGCGCCAGATCGGCTGGGCCCCGGGCAGCGGCTCCACGAGCAACTCGTGCGCCGCATCCTGCAGCGACACGGACAGCGCACCTGCCGACTCCAAGGCGGCGGTCACGGCCTCCGCCAGCTCGCGCGGCACGTCAATGGAGAACAGCAGCCAGTTCATGCCCCACCTCTATAGCCGCGTGTAACGCAGTCGCGGCAGGCGCGCCGACTGTCACCGCGATCCGCCCGGGCGCATGCCGTGCCCGTCGACGCGTCGTGTTGCGAAAGGGAATCAGCACAGGCATGGAGATCCTGCGGTCGGGACCGTCGCGGAGGCGTGGTGGCTACAGCCCCAACTTCTTTTCCAGGTAGTGGATATCCGCGCCGCCGGCCATGAAAATCGGATCCGTGACGATATCGCGCTGCAACGGCACGTTCGACTTGATACCCTCGATGACGATCTCGTTCAGCGCGACGCGCATGCGTGCCAGCGCCGAGGCGCGGGTCTCGCCATGCGCAATCAGCTTGCCGATCATGGAATCGTAATACGGCGGCACACGGTAGCCGTTGTAGATATGGGTATCCATGCGGATTCCCGGGCCACCCGGCGCATGGTAATTGCTGATGGTGCCCGGTGAAGGCATGAAGTTGGTCGGATCTTCCGCATTGATGCGGCACTCGATGGCGTGGCCGCGGATCCGGATATCCTTCTGCTTGTAGCTCAGCCCCCTGCCTGCCGCGATGTACAGCTGTTCCTTGACGATATCGACACCGGTCACCATCTCGGTGACCGGGTGCTCGACCTGGACACGGGTATTCATCTCGATGAAATAGAACTCACCGTTTTCGTACAGGAACTCGAACGTTCCCGCCCCGCGGTACTTCAGCCTGGCACAGGCCTCCGCGCAACGCTGCCCCATCTCCTGACGCTGCTTCTCCGTGATGCCCGGCGCCGGCGCCTCTTCCACCACCTTCTGATGCCGGCGCTGCATGGAACAGTCGCGCTCGCCGAGGTGGATGGCATTCCCCTCCCCGTCGCCCAGCACCTGGAATTCGACATGACGCGGCGTCACCAGGAATTTTTCCATGTAAACGACGTCGTTGTTGAATGCGTTCTTGGCTTCGGTGCGGGTCAGCGAAATGGCGCCGAGCAGCGCCGCCTCGGCGTGCACCACGCGCATACCGCGCCCGCCGCCACCGCCGGCCGCCTTGATGATGATCGGATAGCCGATCCCGCGCGCCAGCTTCAGGTTGGCGGCGTCATCGTCCCCGAGCGGGCCGTCGGAACCGGGAACGGTCGGTACGCCGGCCTCCTTCATGGCACGGATGGCCGCGACCTTGTCGCCCATGATGCGGATGGTTTCCGGCCGCGGGCCGATGAAAATGAAACCGCTGCGTTCAACCTGCTCGGCGAAATCGTCGTTTTCCGAGAGGAAGCCGTAACCGGGATGGATCGCGCTGGCATCGGTCACCTCGGCCGCGCTGATGATGGCCGGGATGTTGAGGTAGCTCTCCGTCGACGGCGCCGGCCCGATGCAGACGCTCTCGTCCGCCAGCAGCACATGCTTCAGGTCCCGGTCTGCCGCGGAATGCACCGCCACAGTGGCGATACCGAGCTCATGGCAGGAACGCAGGATGCGCAGGGCGATCTCGCCCCGGTTGGCGATGACGACTTTTTCCAGCATCAGCTGATCACGAACAGGGGCTGACCGTATTCGACCGGCTGACCGTTATCAACCAGCTTCGCGGAAATCTTGCCGGCCTTGTCGGCCTCGATCTGGTTGAGCATCTTCATGGCCTCGATGATGCAAAGCGTGTCGCCGACCTTGACGGTCTGGCCCACCTCGACGAAAGGCTTCGCGCCGGGTGACGGTGCCTCGTAGAAAGTGCCGACCATCGGCGAGGTGACACTGTGACCGGCGGGTACGGCAGGCTCAGCCGCAGCCTCGGGTATTGCCGCGGCCGGTGCTGCGGCGACGGGTGGTGGCAGCGGCGGCGGATAATAGGCCGCGGGCACCGGCCCGGTACGGCTGATCCGCACCGACTCCTCGCCTTCGTGAATCTCGATTTCAGCGATCTGCGACTCCTCCAGCAGCTCGATGAGTTTCTTGACCTTGCGAATATCCATTGCTGTGTCCGTTCAGTTAAGTGTTCGTTGCGGGAAGCACATCTGCCGGCTTAATCAGTTTGTTTGTTCAGATAGTCCACCGCCGCCTCCAGCGCGAGCCGGTAGCCGGTCGGCCCCAGACCCGCTATGACACCGACCGCGATGTCCGAAAAATAGGACTGCTTACGGAACGGCTCGCGGGCATGGACGTTGGACAGATGGACCTCGATAAAGGGAATCCCGACCGCCTGCAGCGCATCGCGCAGACCGATACTCGTGTGAGTGAGCGCCGCCGGATTAATAATAATGAAAACAATATCCTGCGCGCGCGCGGCCTGCACCCGATTGATCAATTCATGTTCGGCATTACTCTGGAAGTGCACCAGCTCGAACCCGGCCTCGGCTGCCTGCGCCTGCAGGTCGGCGACGATCTCGTCCAATGTGGCGGCGCCGTAATGCTCCGGCTCACGCGTGCCCAGGAGATTGAGATTCGGGCCGCTGAGGACGAGTAATTGAGTCATGCTGTGTCGTGGAAACTTATTGATTTGACCAGTTTTTCATCAACGATATGGCCGCAAGCGGCGATTCGCCCAGGATCCGGGCGAATTCTAATTAATTCGGAGTGGTCTTGTCCAACGAATGTGCGCTATCGCGCTCGAATGCGCCCCTGTTTACTGCAATACCAGGCAAGATCGCGGATTAATCGTGGCAGCGCCACCGCTCCGGCTGCCGGCTTGCGGGCGCCAGAGTCCGGCCCGGCGCATTGGCCGAGCCGGGGACACGGGAGGGGGTTTCGGATGTCGCCGCGTACCGCCGGGGCTGGCGGCGTCAGGCACGTCCAGCCGGCGATCGCGTGTTAGCGGGTCTGCCGTGACTATCCATCACAGCAGCGCAGCCTTCAGAACATATCGACCGTGTAATTCGCCAGCGAAGGACCACTGACTAGCGCGCCGTTGATGTCGAAGTGACGCACCTGTGTCACCACCGGCGGTGCCGATGGCATCGTACCCGGCAGGGGCCCGGTTATCGGCCTGGCCGGCAGCGGTACGATGGTGAATCTGGGTTCGTAATACTGCAGCAGACCGGTCGGGCTGATGTAACTGACAACCAGCGAATCGCCCGCCACCTTATGGATGACATTCCGCTGGGAGCCGGTGTACGAGCTGATGTCCTCGGGAATCAATTGGAATGACGAGGGCGGCGCGCCGTCAGCCGCGAATTGCAGGGTAATCTCGATCGCACCATAGGTCGGCCATGTCGCATTCGGATCGAATGTGGGGTGCGTCACGATGCCATGTGACGGTTCGATGTTGTTCAGGTTACCCAGCGCAGTCGACCCCAGACCGATATTGTATTCGAGCGGATGGGGCGTGCCGGTACCCGGCAGAATCTCGAGGTTGATCGGCACGTTGTTGACGTGGTCGGCAATCGTAGGGTATTCGGCCGTGGTCGATACGTGGATCGCACCGGTTCCGACAGGAAGTCCGGATGTCGGCAAATCGATGACAAGCACGCTCAGCCATGGCTGGTGTCCGGACGAGTTCGTCAGTTCCCAGTAGGAATGGGTGGGGTTCTGCACGGCACGAGAGGTCTGATCCGGCAGCAACCTGACAATCGACTTGATAGGCAATGCAACGGAGCCGCCACCGCTCGGCGCGTAGCTTGCCGTCGTATTCGCCAGGGTCATGCCATCAGGAGAACCGACCGCCACAGTGATCGTGTCCCCGGCCCTGGCTGCGATCGGCATGGTGTTTATCGCGGTACAGCCATACAGGACCGACATCCCTGCGAGTATGGAAAACAAGATTTTCAGGAATTTCATAGTAGGCAAGCGTCGATCCATTCGGTTGAGTTGGGGAATTTCAGTAGACATTAGGTGAAATAGCGGAAATTCGCAATTGTACCTTTTGCCGATATCCGTGTAGGCGTTCCGGCAGCGGCCTGCGACCCGTAATTGCCTTTTATTTCATAATGATAAGGCACCCCATGCGGCGCCGTCCAACACCCCGGTGCCTTGGATCTACAGCATGACCGGCTTTCCGGTCGCAGGGGGAGCAAGCGCATGCGCGCCGACGCCGGGCACGGCGCCCGGCGCCACGACCGCGCATTCCCCGCAGGGACGGCATCCCGAGAGATCCGGCGGTCATCTGGCCAACTACCACCGATCGTCGCAGGTTGTACAGCTGCTATGCCCGGATAGCGCCGGGCGCCCGGGATGCGAGCCGGCAGCCGTCCTGCGTCCACGCCGCAACACGCGCGGGCCGTGTGCGGGCATCCGCATTATGATGTAATCTAAAGTTCAATTCTGGTTCCGAAACAACCAGTTCAACCCCGTATCACAACCGGACCCCAGAACCAGCAGGCCCTGACGGGTGCAATGACAATGCCGGTTCGTCGGCAAGATAACTCCACGTGGCCAATCCGCAAAAGCTGGTAGCAGAGGGACAGACCGCATTCAGGGAAGGACGCCTTCCTGAGGCGCTGGATCTGTTTCTGCAGGCAAGCAGAAAATTGCCGCAGGACCCAGGGATTTGGCATATGCTCGGCATACTTCACAGCATGACCGGCAATGCCGATGCGGCAGAAGCATCCTGCCGCAGGGTCATCGCCCTGCAGCCGAACTCCCACACCGCCTACAACAACCTCGGGACGATACTGAAAAACAAGGGTCAACCCAGCGCCGCCATCGCATGCTACCGCAAGGCGCTCGAAATCGCCCCCGGATATGCCAATGCAGCGAACAATCTTGCCACCCTGCTGCGCGAGACCGGCGACAGAGATGAGGCGCTCGCGCACTATCGGAACGCAGTGCGCTTGCAGCCGGATTATGCCGAAGCCTACAGCAACCTCGGCGCACTGCTGCAGGATATGGGCGACCTGGCCGGCGCATTGCAGGCCTATCAACAAGCGGTGCGCCTGCAGCCAGACAGTGCGCTGTGGCTGTTCAACCTTGGCTGCGGCCTGCGCGAGGCAGGCAAATTCGAGGACTCGGCACGCGCATTCCAGCAGTCATTGCAGCGCGATCAGAACAGCGCGCGCACCTGGGACGGTCTTTGCCACGTCCAGCTGGAATTACGTCGTTTCGAGGATGCATGTCAAAGCGGGCTGCGGGCCCTCCAGCTCGAGCCCGACCTGGTCGAGGCCTGCTTGCATACGGCAGCGGCGCATCAGGCCAGCGGCCGCACGGCAGCAGCCATCGAACTGTACCGCCGTGCGCTGGAGATCGATCCCGGAAACGAGACGGCCCGCTACTTCCTCGCCGTCATGGGTGTCATGGAGACACCGGACAGGTCGCCGGCTGACTATGTCAGGAAGCTCTTTGATGGCTATGCAGAGACTTTCGACGAAGCCCTGGTCAACAAGCTTGAATACCGCACCCCCGCGCTGCTGTTCGATCTGGCACGACAGCATTTCCAGCCGGACCGGGATAAGCTGGACATCATAGACCTGGGTTGCGGTACCGGCTTGTGTGGCACCCTGTTCCGCCCCCTGGCAAAGCAGCTGGTCGGCGTGGATCTGGCCCCGAAGATGATCCAAAAGGCCCGCGAGCGCGCTGTCTACGACACGCTGCTCGTCGACGATCTGACCCCCCCGCTGCTTGCCAGCCCCGCAGCTTACGACCTGGTGCTCGCCGCCGATGTGTTTGTTTACATAGGCGATTTGTGGCCGGTATTTGCGGCCACGACCGCGGCACTGCGCCCGGGGGGGCATTTCCTGTTCTCCACGGAAAAGGCCGAAGCCGGGCAGGCTATCGTCCTGCGTGATTCCGGCCGCTATGCGCACAGCAAGGATTACATCAGCGAGCTGGCCGCGAGAGCCGGTTTCGAGATGATCAGTTCTGATGACGTATTTCTGCGCAAGGACGGCGGGAAGGACATCAGAGGCATGCTCTACAACCTCCGGCGGCCGGCGGCCGGCAGTTAAGCGCCCGCGCATGACGACAAATCAGCTCGGGCTGGATTTTGCCGCACGCCCGCCAACGCCTACCCGCATGACGGGCGCAGCTTACCGGTCGCATCTGCCCGCGCGAACCGCGTTGCTGACTGAAATCCGGCCCTGCCAGGTGTGACAAATCACTACGGTCGCGGCTGCGGCTGCGGGGAACTATGAGCCTGGTTCCAGGCGGAATAACCGAACGCCGCCACGTAGGGCGCGAGAATATCCTGTATAGCTGCGACCTGCGCGCCGTAGTTTTTCCAGCGCCCCACCGCGCGCGTGTAGAGTGGGGTGGACACGTCGATGAAACTCGGCGTGCGCACCATCTTCGCGCCTGCCTGTTCGTGGAATGACCTGACAGCAAGATCCCATTCGACGCCGACGAATTCCAGGATTTGTTTCGACGTCGCATCAAAATTCACGACCAGGTCCTCATAGCGATACTCATGGTAGCGCAAGCCGCCGAGAATCGACTTGTAATGCCCCCACAACTCCAGCACCGCGGCATAGAAACGCGCAGTATCCTCAAGATCAAGAAAATGCAGCGTCGCCGGATTGAGTTTGAATGACTGCATAAAGCAGCTCAGACAGACGTCACGAGGATCCCGCAAGGCAACGATGAAGCGTGCGGCAGGAAACAGCATGTGGATGAATCCCGCCTCGATGATATTCAGCGGCAGCTTGTCGATATAGGTCAGACCCGCACCGCTCGAGCGCGTGACCCGCTGCAGGTTTTCCATGTAGAGCTGCCGCAGACCGTCGATAGCGCTTGCAGAGAGGCCGGCGAGAATTGCCGGATATGCATCAAGCCTGCGCTCGCCACCTGTCAGCTGCGCGATCAGGTCGGTAATCAGCGGCTCTTCCTGCGTTGTCACGACGCCAGGCCGGGTTTGCAGTATCTGCTCGAGCAACGTCGTTCCGGAGCGCGGGAAACCCACGAAAAATATCAGTTGCCTTCCGGTTTCATCGCTCTCGCCGGCGCCCGCGGGAAGGGTGCCGGCGTCACGAAAATGCGCGATACGGCGCCGATATAAATCCTTGTCGAACGGCGCACTTGCCGCAACGGCCTGCAAGTCCGCGTTCGCCCGCCTGAATGCATCGAATGCCGCATCGAAATCGCCCATCCTGTCCAGCGCATGGCCGAGCTCACTCAGCAGATTCGCGCGGTGGATCGGATGCTGATTGTTTGCGATTGCCACCTGGAGGCGCGCGACAGAGTCCCTCGTCCGGTCGTCCCGGCGATCGAGACGCGCCAGCACGAGGTTGGCGGATGGATTGTCGGCATCGAGTTGCAGCGCTTCGGTAGCCGCCTGGCGCGCCTCGCCGTTACTGCGCAGCATTTCCAGCGAGATCGCCATGTTACCCCAAACACCGGCATCAGCATGGGCGTTCTCGACGAGCCAACGATAGCTCTCGATTGCCTGCTCATGCTTGCCGAGATGCGCATAGAGATTGCCGAGCGTCAGACGCGGCTCAGGTGATTCAGGCTGGAGTTCGCTTGCCTCCAGCAGGCAAGCCTCGGCGCTTGCCGTCTTGCCGGCGACCAGATACAGCTGCCCGAGCAGCAGCAGTCCCTGGTAACTCCGCTCAATCTCCAGTGCGGCTTTGAGCCTGGCCTCTGCTTCAGCATAGCGCTGCTGCCTGGCGCAGATCATGCCGTCGAGCTGCAGCAACCGCGCATTCGCCGGATCCATTCGCAGCAGCTCACCAGTCACCGCCCGTGACTCGTCAAGCCTGCCTGCGTTGAACAGTTGCCAGGCCTGCTGCTCGCGGGTCTCAGGCATCGAGCACCTCCAGCAACGGCCCGAGATGCTTTTCGTATCGACGCCAGCGCTCCACCGAACCGGTATATATGGGTTTCCTTACCTGGTCATAACTCGGAGTATTCACTGTACGATCCAGTTCGTGGTAGTTGAGGCATCGTTCATTCCAGTCAAGACCGATGAATTCTATGATCCTGCGGCTCATCTCTTCCTGGTTTGCGACCACCTCTTCGTACTGAACATCCATGATCGGAATCGTCAGCGTCCGTTTCCAGTGCGCCATCAGTCGCTCGTACTGGCGATAGTACAGACCTAGCGATTTCAGGTCACTGGCATAAGGGTGGAAGGAATTGAAATGCTTGAAGTAGATTGACAGGCAGGTATCGATCGGGTTGCGCATGCAGTGTATGACCCTGGCACCGGGAAAGAGGGTATCGATCAGCCCCAGTGCCTCGAAATTGTGCGGCATCTTATCGACTATCCGTTTCGCTCCCGGCGCATAATGGCTCAACTGTTCCAGGTATTCGGTGGCGATCCGATCGAGCGCATCCTGGGATGCCTCTCTCATGCAATGCGGGTAGGCAAGCGCGCTGGACAGTCTCTGCTGCATGGACGCAGACAGGTGGTAGATGTCCTCCAGTTCTCCGGCGCCATGCACGTCCGGGTGGCTGGCGAGAATCTGTTCCAGCAAGGTAGTGCCCGAGCGCGGCATTCCCACGATGAAGACCGGCAGCTTCGAACGATTTCTTGACCGTCGGTGTTGCTTGTGTCCCGAGTGGGCATAGGCCTGCATCTGCGTTGTAAACAGCCGTTCGGTCTGCTCGACACTGTAACCCGGGTGATCCTCGGTGTTAGCCGCATGATAATGCGCAAAGGCCCTGTCGTAGTCACCGGCATCGTTGTACAAATCTCCCAGCACGAAATCGCGCTGGATACGCCCCCACTTCTCCAGACCTTCCGGATCGAGCCGCTCGAGGGTGCTCAGCGCCAGCTCGCGCTTGTCGAGATGTTTCGCGAGCACGCCGAAGGCAAGCGCAACGAGTACATTGTCCTGATGCGTCTGCAACAAGGGGTGCAGGATGCCCTCCGCCTCCCCGATACGGCCGAGCCGTTCCAGCACCATTACCTGCCCGGCGGAGGCCTCGGGATAATCCGGTCGCAGCGCAGTCGCCCTGCCGAATTGCACATAGGCCTCTTCGAAGCGGCCCTGCTGCTGCAGGCAGGTCCCGTAGTGGTAGCAAGCCTCGGCGAAATCCGGCTGCAGTTCGATCGCACGGAGATATGCCTTGTTTGCTTCGGGAAAATTCTCGCGGAATCCATCGACGCACAGGAGGGCATTGCCCAGGTTGTTCCAGGCAGCCGCCAGCCCCTCGTTATGGGTGATTGCCGAGCGAAACGTCGCGATGGCCTCGTCGAAACGGCCCTGGGACATGAGCACGGTACCCAGATTGTTCTCGAATTCGGCACTGGCCGGCTCGATTGCAAGCGCCGCCCGGAAATGCCGCTCTGCGCCAGCGTGGTCGCCGGCTTCCTGCAACAGCAACCCCAGGTTGTTGTGCGCCAACGCACAGCGCGGGTCGATCGCGATCGCACGCTCGAATGTCGTGCTCGCCGCCTTGATATCGCCCAAGGCATGCAACGCGCCGGCCAACGTGTTATACGCTTCCGCATAGTCGGCCCGTGCAGCAAGCGCCCTTTCAACCCAAACGATCGCATCCTGGGGCCGGCCCGCCTCCACGAGCGCAAGCCCGAGCAGGTTCCCGAACTCCGGATTCTCGGGATGCCGCTCGCAAGCTGCGCGGTAGGTTGCGATCGCATCGTCAAGCCTGCCCAGACGTCGCTGGATCTTGCCCGCTTCCTTGACGACCTCCGCATTGCCAGGATCGCTTTCCATCAGCGCGGCCAGCCCACCCAGCGCCGCATCGCGATCGCCGCGCAAGCCAAGCGCCAGACATTTGTTCAGTCGCGGACCTGCCGCGCCGGGATCGAGCCTGGCTGCCGCATCAAACTGCTCGATCGCCGCGTTATACTCACCCTGGTCCAGCAACGCCAGCCCGAGATTGTTGACTGCCGCGAACTGCCGCGGATCGAGCTTGACGGCCGCACGTGCGTAACGCAGCGCTTCCGACTTGCGGCCGATCTGCCGCAGCACAGCGGCGATATTGATATAGGCGGAGAGGTATGCCGGATTCAGGCTGATCGCCTTCGCATAAGCGTCCGCGGCCTGCTCGTGCTGATGCAGTCCCTGCAGGGCCACGCCCAGGTTATACCAGGCGCCGACGTGTCCCGGCGACAGTTCCACCACCTTGCGACAGCACTTCGCGACCTCATCCAGCGCACCCAGTTGTGACTGGACCCCGGCACGCAGAAACCAGGCTTCCGCCTGCCCTGGAGATTCGCGGCAGTACTGTTCACACAAGCGCAGCGCAGCGCCGGTCTCGCCGGTGCCAAGCAGCGCCATGACCTTCTCGGGATAAGCCTTCACCCCGACTTCCCGCCTTTAGCCAGAACGAAGACGAGACCGATGATATCTTCGCCGAATTCCTTTCTGAGCACGAACTGCTCAGTGGACAGCGTCCGGAGACCGCGCTCGGCTGCAAGCTGCGTGACATGCCCGGGGTTCTGTGCGTAGCGGCCGGATTCGCGCAGCACATAGGGCTGCTGTCCTTCGTGCTTTTCAATCGAGAGACTCATCAACCCGCCGTCACGCAATGCCAAGGCACAGGCATGGAGCAGCGACCGCAGGTCACCGATGTAGGTAAAGAGGTCGCCGGCAAGGATCAGGTCCCAGACTCCAGCCTGTCCGGCGAGAAATGTGCCCACATCCTCCTTGACAAGCCGATCATATATTTTCAGCTCCCCCGCCTTGTCCAACATGCGCTGCGAAAGATCGACACCGGTAAGCGAGCGTGTGATATCGGTAAACTGCCGCGCACATAAGCCGGTTCCGCAACCGAGGTCCAGAGTATCCAGCAGCTGGTGATTCTGGCCCAATGCACCGCGGACCAGCCGGTTCATGACCTCCGGCGCGGAGTATTGCAGCGTGCCGACGAGGTGCGCCTCGAAGCTGTTCGCATATCCGTCGAACAGCTCCTCAACATAGTTGACCGGTGACCGTGGCGGCGCCTCACTGGCACCGATAACGGAAAGAAAGTAAGCGGCATTAACGTGCCCTGGCTCAATCGTCAGGATGCGCCGGAAACAATCTTCCGCCTCCGCCAGCGCCTTGCGCTTGTGCAACAGGAAACCCAGATAGTAAAGTGCACCGGTATGCTGCGGCGCGACGGCGAGTGCCCGTCTGAGGCAGGTTTCAGCGTCGACGGGGTTGTTGTCGAACAACAGCGACATTCCCAGATTGGCCAGTGCGTCCGGGTAGTGCGGCTGCGCACGTAACGCCCTCCGGTAATACCCGGTGGCCTCCCGGTAGTGGCCCTGCTGACGCAGCGATGTGCCCAGATTGTTCAGCGCTTCGGGATGCTCCGGGGCCAGCGCAAGGACGGCACGCAGCACGCGCTCGGCTTCGGTGTAATGGCCGCCGTCGATCAGCGCGACACCGAGATTGACGTTGGCGCTCACATAGTCGGGCCTGAGCGCGACAGCCTCGCGGAACTGGGTCGCCGCCGCTGCGGTCTCGCCCAGCGCCCGCAGGACACAGCCCAGATTGTTGCGCAGCATGGCATTGCCAGGCTGGAGCCTCACCGCCCGTTCCAGGGCCACTCTTGCCGCCGCGTTGTCTCCGGTCATGCTGCGCACCAGGCCAAGCATGCCGCAGAGATTGGCATCATCGCACTTACCGTATTCCTCCAATATATGGCGCGCCTCCGCAATCCTGTTGGATTGAATCAGTTCCTGCGCACGTTGTGTCGTGGCTGCCAGGCTGCCGGGTTTGGTCGTCATCGTCAGTACGGTATTCGCAGCAGCTGACCGGCGCGCCCGTCAGTTCGCATACCGGAACAATGCCTGGAGTTCGGCCGGCAATGCCGCAAGCGTATCCGAACCGATCAGCAGGGGCTTCTGGTTATAGAAATTCGTCGAATCCCGCCACCATGGCCGACAAAAAATCAAATACAGGATCGGGCGCTCGGACGCGGTGTAATTGGCCGTTCCGCCATGCAACAAACGCGCGTCGAAGAGATAGCAGCCGCCGGGTTCCGGGACAACCGACAGTGAATCCATCAGGTCAGGCTGCTGCTTTTTCCATTCGATGCCGCGGCGGTGAGTCCCCGGCCAGATACGCGTCACACCGGTCATGGCATTGAGCGGAATCAGCGGAATCGCCAACGTGATCGCGTAGGGCGGCAGGGACTGCGACAGGCCCTCGTCCTCATCGAACAGGAAGGGGAAATCAACATGGACATGCTGATCCGCGGAATCAGGCCGGGACGTGACGGCGACATAGGAATCGAGGATGCAATCAGAACCAAGGAGTTTGCGCAGCACCCGCATCACGGCAGCGGGCGCAAACAGGTCCGGATCATTGAAGGGCGGCCTGATATCTATCGCAAGCATCGTCCGCTTGTCACCGACCTCCTTAGCGGGATTCACGGTATTGCCGTAAGCCTCGTCGTAGGCCTGCCCGATCCCCGCAATATAGTCCGGCGGGTAGACACCGTTTATGACTACCGCCCCATGCGCCAGGAAAGACTCCGCACAGGATTTGGCGAAGTCTTCGACCGCGGATTCATTGCCGGCATCCGGCGCCCGGAATGAAATGCTAGCGGCCAATGTCTTTGCTGTCATCGTCAGTCACCCTGAATGATCAATCTGCCTGAGCAACTGCATAGCCGGGGCGCTGCCGGGCTCCAGCTGGAGCGCCTTCGAGGCGGCCGCTCTTGCCTCAGGGAGCCTGCGCCTGAGCAGCTCGATCTGCGCGAGCATGGTGTACCCCATGGCCAGGTCGGGCGCAATCTCCAGCGCGGCGCTTATATAGCGCAATGCGTCGTCAAGGCGGCCCGAGGACAGCAGCACGCCACCGAGGAAAAGGCGGGGCTGCGCGGCGCCGGGTTTCATCGCTACCAGCTTCTCTCCCTGCTTGATGGCGGCAGCGACATCCTTTGTCAGCGTATAAACGTTGGCGAGGTGCGAGGCGATCTCGAAATGATTCGGCGCGAGCTCCGCTGCGTGCTGGAGGCAGTGGCGCGCGTGGCCGAGATTCCCCGCGCGGACGTAGCCGATACCCAACTGCTGCCATGCCACGGCATGCTCCGGCGCCTGATCACAGAGCACATGGAGCAGCGACAGGGAGGCCTGCAGCTTGCCGGTTTCGCGCAGTTCGACTGCTTTTGCGAGCGCAGGATTTTCAGGGTAGAGTTGATCAATCATGGGACGGCGGCTCGATCGACTGTCAGTCTCCCAACAACGCGTCGAGCGGGTAGCTTATTCGTAACGCATTGATAATTAATTATTATCCATCGCCCGGCCGCAGGCCGCAGCCGCCATTCCGGAACGATTCCTCCATATGTCATTTGACTTTAGCAATTCGTACAATGTTTTGGAACCATCCGCCCCGCTGGTCCGCTGGCGGCAGCGCGGAATCCGGAGCGCCAGCGCGGGCGCGGTGGCGGCAGCGGCGACAGTCACAGCACCTGGGCCAGCACGCACCCCAGGCGCCCACGACCACTCCCGCGTTGGCGGTTATCACAAACGATCGCTGCGGCGAACAGTAATCAGACGGGCGACATGAACGACAGCGGCATCTTCAATCCGGATATCGACCTCACCGCCCACCGGAAGACATTCGCGGACAAGGGATATGTCAGGATCGAAAACGTCCTGCTTCCCGAGCAGGCCGAACGCATCGAAACAGCGCTGGCGAGCGGCGTCCCCTGGGAATTGTGCTATCTGACCGAATCCGGACCGGTATCGATACCGCAAAGCGAGTATCGGGCGTTCGGCCCGGCACAGGCAGCGGACTTAAATCAGGCCATTCTCAAACAGGCGAAGCAGGGTTTCGCGTATTTTTACTACCGCTCCGACCTGGTCCGCAGCGAGAACGAGACACTGCGGGCATTCTACAGCGAGCTGTCCGGCGAACGCTGCCTCGGCATGTTCCGCTACCTTACCGGTGAACCCGGCATTCGCACGGTCAACGGCCAGGTGGCCTGCTTCACCGCGGCCTGTTTCCTGAAACGGCACCAGGACGTCACCGACAAGGAAAAGCGCATCGCGGCCTATGTTTTCAGCTTCACCCGCAACTGGGACCCTGACTGGGGGGGACATCTGCATGTGCTCGACAGTCAACTCAGGAACACCGATGTCTTCGAGCCGAGCTTCAACAGCCTGACCATATTCCGGGTCCCCAGAATCCACTTCGTCTCGCAGGTATGCAATTACGCCATGGGCGCACGCTACACGGCAACGGGCTGGATGCTGGCTTAACCACGGGTAAAGCTCCCGCGCCGACGCTGTCAGTCACCGGTTCCGGCCGGGACCGCAACCCCGCCTCAGGAAGGCCGGGCCGCAGCGGCTATATAAGCGATATTGAATGCAATCGATATGCGCTGCTCGTCAGACGCGTTCTCCTCGACATGATGCTCCATCCAGGCGGGGAAGAACAGCGCATTACCTTCGCGCGGCGGTATCCTAACGGTATATGAATTAATCACGTTGGGTTCCTGGAACGGCAGCTGCAGGTAGCGCATCGGTCGTCCAAAATCCTCCAGCACCAGAGCCCCGCTGTTATCCGGTACCCTGACGTAGTAGCAGCCGCTGAGCACCAGCGGATTCAGCGTGCCGGTCGGGGACTGGTGCGAGTGCACGATGTTCGAGTTGCCGCTGGCGTTGACGTTGGCCCACATCGAGGTCACACGCAGCCGGCTCGACTCCCGCCCGAAACCATACTCGAGCCCGACCTTTCCGAGCCGCTCTGTGATAAATCCGACGAGCGGTTGAAAGGCCTTTTGCCGGTGCAGTTTGCCGTGGCTCTGCCACCCGCCCCTGTTGGAGTAGCGCACACCAGGGTCGTGCTGCATCTCAGCCACCACCGCCGCGGCCAGCCGTGCATTCACGGAGACGGATTCCGGCATCTCGAAAGTCCAGAGCGGCACCCCGAAGAGCAACGACATGGCATCAGACATGCAGGACTCCTGCTGCGCGCAGCCGCATCACGCCCTGGCCACCCCGGTGCCACCGGGGTCAGGACGGCAGTTCAATTCCCGCGCATAACGCACCGTTCGCTTCCAGCCATCGAATCGCTCTATCCACTCGAGTCCCGCATTCACTTCCGGGCCGATATGACTCATCAGGCTTGCCATCTCACGCTGCCGCTCGGCAGACGTGTATTGCTTGCTCGTGTCCTTGGCATGCTTGTTCCAGATACCGGATTGCATGATCGACGCCAGCACCTGTGCATCCAGCCCAAGCCCCAGAAAATCACTGCTCTCGCTCAATACACAGCGGGCATTGTCTAACAGTGTTGCAGAATCGACGCAGACGCACCTGTGCGGCAACGCATCGAGGGCACTGTTGTAGCTGCGGACCTGGGTCATCCAGACGTAGGCTGCCAGTTGCGCCTCCGTCAAATCGCCGACCTGCAGCGAATGAAGCTCCGAGTGCCGGTCCAGCATATTGTCTCGTAACGCGCGCCCCACGAAACGCCGCATGAACATCCGCCGGCCCGCCGATTTCAGGTTCGCCGCTATGAAGTCATCCGCCTGCGCATATAACAGTACGGCTCGGCTGTTTTCGTGCAGGGAGAGAATGTCAGCGATGATGTTGTTGCAGGAGTCGGTCGGCTTGATGATCGACCGTTCGCCGGCATGCCATCCTTTCGACAGCATCGACATGGAAAATCGCAGCAGCTCACCCCAACGAGCGCTGACGTAGCGGGGGAAATCGTCAGCCCTGCGCCTGGCGACAGCAAGCTGATGCAAATGCACCGGTTCGCGATAGACCAGCGTGCTTCCCGCCACATCGAGCGCCCGGCTCATCAGGGTTGAACAGCAATAGGCGGTATGGAACAGCAGACGCGCGGGCTCCGGTGACGGGACGGAGTCGAGCACCTCGTCAAGCGCGAACGTGTGCGTCCGTGCAGTGGGACTGACAATTCGACTGTCCAGAAAACTGCTTTGCCTGAACGAATCGCGCGTCATGTCGCGGAATACGGCGACACCCGCCTCGAAATCATACTTTTGCAGATACAAACCCGGATCGGCGACCCGTCCAGCAAGATTGCCCATGCGTGGTATATCCCGCGCTAAACCGTCAACCAGCCCGTGATGCTGTAGCGAGGCCGTGGTGCGAATGGCATCACGTAGGAGACGAGATGCAGGACCGGCACGGTGAATATCACCAGGGAGTTGTAAGTCGGTACGTAGGTATCCGTAACCGTCCCGTCAACATCCAGAAAATGGGTAAGACCGCCCCAGTCCGGATGCCAGTCCCTGCTCAGATTGAATACGAAAGCCGCGCGACGCTCCGGCTTTTGGGTATCGTTGTGCATCATCAGGAAATCTCCGCCGCTATAACGTGCCGCCAGGATTTCCACTTTGATCACCTCATCCATACCCGTCACAGCGCGGGCGAATTCGAGAAAGCGATCCGATTTGAGGAATTCCCCGAACGCGTTGACGAATGCGTCCGGCCTGCATTGTTCGCGGTTCCTGTCGGAAACCGAGTAATGCCCGTAACAGAACTGGAACCCCCGCGCGCCCAGGGCGGTTATCTTTTTCTGGATTGCAGCCCACTGTTCGTCGGACATGGCGGCCCGCTGTTCCCGGGAAAAGACACAGGGCTTGCCTTTTTCCATATAGGCGATCTGCCATGGAATGTCGTCATTGAGGGAGCGCAGCAGCTGCCCGGCGCTATCCGGTTCCAGGGCATTCCGGATCAGGATGCGATTCTTGCGCGTGTATTCCCCGTGCAACTGCTGTACGTCTAACTGACTGTTCAACATAATTGTTTACCTTGACCCCCTGGCTGTATCGGGGTTCTTGCGCCTTGACCCTGTATACCCGATACATCCTACCATTGGCAGTATAATGAATTCTGCTGCCCGCTGCCCGAGCCGGGCGGGTCGCGCAGCCGGCAGGACGCGGACAAAGACAACGAACCGGGGACGACATGATATCGCTCACAGAACTGCTGGCTATGCCCGAACTGTTCCCGGACGCCATCTTCGCTGACCGCGGCTTACTCGATTGCTACCGGGTCGACCGGACCCTCTTGGCGGAAAGCCCGTTCCTTGATAACCGCATGACGGCACGATCAGGCGGCAGAGAACGGGTCAGCTATACGGATGCGGAGATCCAGGCGCTCGCCAGCGGCGCACGGACGGAAGCCATCGGCTTCATATTCCATACCTCGTTCTGCCGCTCCACGCTTATGGCGCAGGCATTGCACGTCGACGGCCAGAGCTTCGCTCTCAAGGAGCCATCGATCCTGCTCTCGCTCGCAGACTCGATCCGCAATACACGGACAATGCGCGATCTTGACAAGGTCAGCGTCACATTGCCGGCCATGCTCCGACTCACGACAGGACTGATGACAGCGGGCGAGAAGGTGATCATCAAGCCAACCAACTTCGCCAACAACCTGCTGCCCCATGTCGCCAGGACCGGCGCAAGGATACTGCTGATGTATTCCGATCTGCGCAGCTATCTCACGAGCATCCTCAAGTACCACAACCGGGGACGCGCTTTTACGCGCCAGTTATACGTACGACTCATGGCAGACAGCAGGGAATTGCGCGACATGGACCCCAGGCGCGCCCTGCTGCTTACCGATCTGCAGATAGCCGCCCTGGTCTGGAAGCAGCAAATGAATCTGTTCACTCAGGTAATGCAGGACACACCGCCAGGCCAGATATGCACTCTCGCCAGCGACGTGTTCGGCGCCCGCCGGGAGGAAACCTTGGCCGAGGTTTTCAGGTTCTTTGCCATACCGCTCGTACCCGGCCGGCTGGCGGACATCCTGTCGGGTCCGGTCTTTCAGCAGCACTCCAAGAGCGGCAAGTCAGTGGACGAACACAGCATCCAGCAAGATAACCGGATGATCGCCGACACGCACAAGGAGGAACTCGAGGCGGCGCTGCATTGGGCCGAGAGCAGCACCACCGGCGGCCGGGTCGTGGTGCCACTGCCGAACGCGCTGCCCGTTCCGCCGGGATAGCCCTGTCACAACATATTTCATAATCCCCCGCGGTCGCGACCGTGGCGATTATGGTCCTGGCAAGGCGCGGTAAGCCTGAGGCAGCCGCAGCGACATGGGCGAGCCGCAACAAGGCCCCTTGTCCGCGCAGCCCCGTACAAGGTGTCCGGACCCGTTCGGCGCCGCACGCCGAACCGGCCGCCACTGACGCCGACCGCCTGCCGCACCACCGCGCGCCCATCACATCATAACACCATGTAATTCATGGATTTTAAGCGGGTGCGCCGAGCACCCTCCAAGCGCCGGGCAACCGGATCTGCGCCCGGCCCGGCAGGGCCCCTGCTATCGTTCATGCGGTATTGCGGGTTGCCTCGGCAGAAATGGAAGGGGTATGCTGATCATTCCAAAGGCATTAAAACTATTACAAAAAATTGCTCAAATCCATGCCAGCACCCTGTATGCATCAACTGGCCGCCATGCCGCGCCAGGCACGTCTGCAAGATTGCGCCAGCGGCAACAATACGTGTTCAGCCCAGCCTGGCATTGATGACGCGACCGACCGCGCCGCTATGACAGCCCGGATAGGCGAGCACGCGTTTGCCAAGCACGGTTCAGGTCGGTACCGTTTCCCGCTGGATGCCCGCGGTTGCCGGACAGGCCGCACCAGAATTGCGCGACCGGCAGCCGGCTTACCGCATCGTCAGGGTGACCCCGACCCGGACCCCGGCGCGCAGGGCAAGGCTGTTAATACACTGAAACCAACCGGAAGAATGCACCATGTCGAATGAACGGATCGAACAACTACTCACCGACGCCAATGCGGCTATCGACGCAGGCGACATCGGGCGCGCCGTCGCCGGTTATCAGGAAGTGCTGGCCAGCGAACCGGACAACTACGAGGCCTGCCTGATGCTGGGGTCACTGCTCGGCGAAGCCGGCCAACTCGAACAGGCGGCAGCGCTGTTACGCTCGGCCGCGGCCGTCCGGACGGACGACGCAACAGCGAGCATCACGCTCGGACATGTCCTGCGCGCCATGGGAGACGGCGCTGGCGCTATCGCCGCGCTGGAGGAGGCGGTTCGCCGCGAACCCCGCGATTACGATGCAATATGCACGCTTGGCAGCATGTTTGCCGAAAGCGAATACCGCGCAGAGGCAGTGGCACAGTTCAGGCAGGCTGCCGAGATCGATCCGCAACGCGCCGAGGCCTGGTCTGCCCTGGGCGCAATGCTCATCCTGCAAGATGACGCCCAGGCGGCGGTGGACACGCTGAAGACGGCGCGGCGTATCGACCCGGAAGACCGCGAGATACCGCTCCAGCTGGGCATGGCTTACATCCAGCTCGAGCGCCTGGATGAGGCCGAATCGATTCTGCAGGAGGCCCTGTCCCAACATGCGTCTTATCCGGATCTGCAATTCTGGCTGGCCGAGGCACAGAAACGGCATGGCAGGCTTGCGGATGCGCTGCTAAGCAACGCCGCTGCACGGTCCATGGCACCTGACAATGACCAGTATGTCATCCAGGCTGCGGCGATCACGGAGGCGCAGGGTGACACGGACGCGGCATTCGCGCTGCTGCAACCCGTCCTCCAGTCAGACGACGTTCCGGTGGAAGCAGCCCTGCTATTCGCACTCATGAGTCGCACCCTGGGCAGGATGAATGATGCACGCAGCCTGCTGGATAGTGTCGCGAGTAAGGACATAACGCCTGAACAGCGCGGCAAGATTGATGAAGTGATGATCTGGCTGGAGACCGTCTAGAACCTGTCGCATCATCCCGCGCGAGCCGCGTTGCAGCCGGAAGCGCGCGCACGGCATGGCCCAGGCCAGTCTATCGACCGCTTGTGCGGCCGCGCCTGCTCCTGCCGCCCGCCGCGGCGCTGGACACGACTGCAGGGAGAAGGTGAGGCCGGGAACGGCCGAGAGACTGGCCTGGGCCATGCAGGCGGTAGCGCAATGCCTGCGCAAGTGCCGGGTATGCCCGCGTGTCGCGGCGCAACTCGGCACCGCAGCGACAATCAGACACCCGGCGCCGCCACCAGATCCGCCAGCGCGCCGAGGTGGCGCTCGTAATTGCGCCAGCGCCCCACCGATTTATCGTAGATCGGTTGGCGCACGTCGTGATAGGTAGGCGTGCTGACGACCCGCGTATTCTCGAAATACCGCAGACACTGTTCATCCCATTCGAGCTCGCAGAAATCGACCAGTTCGTGCGCGCCGCGCTCAAGGTCACCGACCAGGTCTTCATACCGCACCTCGAGCAGAGGAACCCTGATAACGGATTTCCAGTGCGCCATCAGTGCCAGATATTGGCGGTAGTAATCCGCCAGCGCGTCCAGGTCATTCGTGTAGGGATGATTGCCCGTCATCTGCTGGAACCAGATCGAGAGGCAGGTATCGCGCGGATCCCGCGTGCAGTGAATGACCCTGCAACCGGGAAAAAGCAGATCGATGTACCCCAGCGCCAGGAAGTTATGCGGCATCTTGTCGATGATCCGCGCGGCCTCCGGCGCAAACCCGGCAAGTGTGGCGAGATACGCCTGGGCCGCCTCCGCCAGACGCATGCCGGTGAGCCGCTCGAGGTCCGCCGGCTGGGGCGCGGGTCCACCCAGCGCATGTACCAGCCTGGCTATGTCGTCGCGTTCACCGGCACCGAACATGCGGGGATGGCTGGCAAGTATCTGCTCGACCAGGGTAGTACCAGAACGCGGCATGCCGACGATGAAGACCGGCAACGCGGAGTCGACTCCGCTGCGGGGAAGCACGCGCTGGCGCTCAGGTGAGAATGCCCGCATGATCGAGGTAAAGGTGGCATGGGTCCGCCCCGGATCGTATTGATAGTTCAACAGCCGGTTGCCGGCATGGAAATTTTCAAAGGCCCGCTCGTAGTCACCACACGCATCATATAACCTGCCGAGCGCGAAGTGACCGTCACGCCTTGCGTTTCCCGGCACCGTTGAACGCAGCATTTCCTCGAGCAAGGCGATAGCCTGCCTTTCCTCGCCCAGTTGCTTCGCGAGGGCCGCATAGACAAGCACAATGGGTGGCGCGACCGGCGTTTGGTGCAACGCGTCCCTCAGCACCTCGAACGCCTGCACGTGATTACCCTCGTATTCATAGCTCAATGCCAGTGCAGCACAGGCATCCGGCTGACCGGGATGGCGTGCCAGCACCTGTTCCAGGCCGGACCGGGCTTCGGCGTAACACCCGGATGTACTCAGCAGCCGTGAGAGGTTGACGTAGGCCGGGATGGATTCCGGCAGTATCCTGATTGCCTCTCGATACACCTGCTCGGCACCGTGGATCTGCGCCATCGACTCCAGGCGCACGCCAGCCTGCAACAACGACTGATACAGCCGCTCGGCAATCTGCCGGTCGCCGGGCGCGAGCGCATAGGCCTTGCGCAGCGGTTCGGCGGCCAGCACCGGGCGGCCCAGGCTCATGAGTATGGTACCGAGCAGCAACCAGCCCCGCACATCCGCGGGATGCTCGCGCGTCACCCGCTCGGCGACAGCCCTGGCCTCATCCAGCCTGCCGGCACGCGCCAGCCCCTCGATGTGTTGCATGATATCGGTCTGCATTCAGGCGCTCGTCATGGTGCTGCAGCCAGCGCATCGAACAGGGGCTGCAGAAATTTCTCGTAGTGCTTCCAGCGCTGCGTGGAGCGCTTGTAAATGGGTTGCCGCACCTGGTCGTAGCTCGCCGTCTTCGTCTTCTGACCTGTTTCATAGAAGCGCAGGCAGCGCTCGTCCCAGGTCAGCCCGCAGAATTCAACCAGCACCCGACTCATCTCCTCGGTTGCATCGACCAGGGACTCATACCAGTTCTCGAGCATCGGTATTTCCAGTATGTTCCGGTAGTGATCCATCGCCCTCTCATACTGCCGGTAGTGCTGCCCGAGATGCGTCAGATCATAGGCGTAGTTGTGATAACTGGCGAAGTCCTGGAAGTAGCAGGATAGGCAGACATCGGCGGCGTCACGCCGGCAGTGGATAATAGGCGCATTCGGAAACAGGCGACTCAACAATCCGAGGTACTGGAAATTGTGCGGCATCTTATCGGTAACGAAGGCGGCGCCCGGAGCGATCCCGCGCAGCTCGTCGAGGTACTCGCGCGCCATCTCCTCGCAGTCGCGCTGCGTCAGATTGGGAAGATAATCCGGATATCCGTACGATCCACCGGCATGACCACGGGCCCTGGAGGCGATCCGGGACAGGAATATCAGCTCATCACCCGCCACCACATCCGGGTGGCTGGCCACGATCTGCTCGACGAGGGTGGTCCCGGAACGCGGCATGCCGACGATGAAAATCGGTGTAATATCAGGGGCTGGCGCAACTGTCGGCAGGCGCGCATACAGTTCCGGTGACTGCACTTCGATCAGGCGGTCGATATAACGCGCGTCCTCGTCCGCACTGTAACGGTAGTGTTTCAGGCGATTGCCGGCCTCGAAATGCGCAAAGGCCTGGTCGTAGCGCCGCTGCCGGTCATAGAGTTCGCCGGCACGAAAGTGCAGATGCCGCTGTTCGGATTCGCCGACCTTGCCGGAGCGGAGGCGGGCCTCCATGTGCTCCAGCACCTCGTTGCAGTCGCCGAAGTGACGGCACAACTTGGCAGCGGCATCGAACGCGCGCAACCCCGCCCTGCCGGACGCGATCTCCGGCGCCAGCAGCGCGTGGGCTGCCGCAAAATCCCCCTGCTTCTCCAGCACACCGGCACGGGCGCCCACGAGATCAAGGTCATGCCCTTCCGGCGGGACCTCCGCATAGCCAGCGAGCGCCTGGTCGAGAAGGCCCATGCGCTCGTGAACGTACGCACGGTAGTACAGTGCCATGGCATTGCGCACATCCATCCTCAGAACGGCTGAGAAGCAATCCAGGGCCTCGTCGAGGCTATCGACTTCCATGAGCGTGTAGCCGAGATCCAGCAAGGGAGCGGCATCCATGGGCGCGGCCTGCACGGCACGCCTGTAGCTGGCGACCGCCTCGGGGAAGCGGCTGTACTGATAGTAAATGGCACCGATATTGCGCAGTGCCTGCAGGTCGTCCGGGACAAGCTGCAGGACCTGCATCCATGCCGCGATCGCATGCTCACCACGCCCGCTCGCCTGCAACGCGGCAGCCAGCGCGCCCAGATAGCGCGCTTCGGCAGGCGCCAGCCGGCTGGCATCCGCATAATGCCGCACAGCGGCTTCCCACTGTCCCAGCGCCTGGCACGCCGTACCGAGATTGAAATGCACATTCGGGTCAGCGGGCGTCAGCGCCAGGGCCCGCCGATAACTGGCAACGGCGTCCGCATGCCGACCCAGCGCGGCCAGCGCCACGCCCAGGTTGGAATGGTCTGCAGCCTCCCCCCCCGAAAGCGACAGCGCCTCGCGGAATTGCGCCTCGGCCTCCGCGGCACGACCGAGCTGCAGGAGGTAGTTGCCCAGGTTGCGGTAGCCGGCAGCGACCGCAGGCGCCAGCCGGACCGTTTCCCGCGCACAGCCGGCGGCGTTTTCGGCATCGCCCAGCGTAGCGTACACCACCCCGAGCATATGCCACGTCCCGGCATCGCCGGGTCTCAGCCGACGCAGGCCGTCATAATCCGCCAGCGCTTCGCGCAGCCGACCCTGCCTGAAATGCTCCAGCGCGCGACGCTCCAGCTCAGCGATCTGTAAGGCGGGCGGCTCCGTCATGGGATAGTGCTGAAACTCGCGCGGGTTCGGGTTCGGCGCCGGAACCGGGGGCCTGGTGATACAGGCGTGCTTACGGCCAGGGACGAATAGTCAGTTTACCGACTGAGACGAAAAAAAGAAGGGGCGACGCGCGCCACGCCGAGCGTAGTGGTGATTGCGGCCACGAGGGCGGATTTTCCAACGCCCATGCGCAATCTCCACGCGCCCACATCGACGGTCTGACCAATTGCCCGACCTCAGCCGCAAAAAAAGAAGGGGCGCCGGAGCGCCCCTTCAATTTCGCTGTCATCAAAGCGATTACAGGTAATCGCCCGATCGAGCCAGGCGCGATACCTTAGCTCTGCCTCCGGCGACGGGCTACGCCCACCAGGCCGAGCAGACCGGAACCGAACAGCCAGACTGCGGCAGGTACCGGAACGGCGGCAGGTGTCACCGAGGTGATCGTGATGTCGACGATGTCGAAGTTGGCATTGAAGCCCGGGAACGGACCGTTGTCCATCGGGCTGCCGCCAACACCGTCATCACCCGTGATACATGCTGCTGTCAGCACGCAGGCCGGGTTGTTCTGGAAGTTGGTGTCCAGCGTCGAGGTGGCCATCGGGGCCGGGCCGATCGGGAACTTGCCCTTGTTGATGCCGTCACTGGCCGGGGTGGCACCCACACCAGCGATGACTTGCCCGGTGGAGTACGGACCCGAACCGAAGAAGCCGGCCGCGTCAAGGATGATGCCCACGTTGATGTTGTTGTTGCCATTCCAGTCGAACAGCAGGGAGCCGGCGACCAGCGTGCCACCGCCACCTACGCCATCACCGATGGCCTGCATGTTGATGTTATGGGCAACTGCCGGACCCGCTGCGAAGAAGTCGAACGGATTGACCGTTGCGGTGCCGGAACCGGTAGCGGTGTCGAAGCTGAAAGTGCCGGTAATCTGGGTGCGCAGGCCGTAACCCCAGGTGGGATCACCATAGTAGGGGTAGCTGGTGTTCGCCGTCGGGGCACCCGAGGCATTCAGCATGGTAAACAGGCCATTGAAGCTCGCTGTGATGATATCCGCACTTGCGGCTGTCGGCACAGCCGCTGCGCCGAAACCGAGCGTAACGGCAATTGCAGAAGCTACAGCAGTTTGTTTCAGGTTCATTATGGTCACTCCAAAAAAGCAGTTTATGAAATATCGATATTTAATGACTGTGGCTTATTATCCCTGAACCGTTATCCCTGGACCGTGATTCAACCTTGATTTCCTGAGCCTCCCCCTCCGAAAGGCGTTGGCGTCAGCGGTACAGGTACGACAGACACACACAAACAAAGCAAATTGCAGGCCATAATTTTATTTTTAATAAATTACAAATAGTTACAAATCATCCCGGACAACCCGATACAAAGCCGCCACATGATTTGTAAACAATTCCAACAGCCCCGCAGCGCCCTCATCACTTGATCTGGGACAAATTGAGCAAGACAAAACAGCACGTTATCGATACAACCCCGGTCGGGCAAGGCAAGAAGTGCGCATGTAAAATACACCGACGTGTGCACACATCTGGTTACCGCCTGACTCGCATCCGGAACTATCGATAGGGGGCATGCTGCGCGGGGAGCGCGCGATTCGGTAACGCGGCGGTCCGCCGCGGCCTGCGCACGGTTGGTGCATGCGTGATACGTGCTTGCTTGACAAAGCACTTCGTTACAAACAATCATCCGTACCACAATGTAATGGCACAGTCATATTCTGAACTGTGCTGAATAATCAAGCCGTTCCGGGATATCGGACTGCCCAGGCAGTTGCGATGCACCGCGTCCGGGCGTGCATAACTTAAAGAATACCAAACCATCCACTTGGCACGGACTTCTGGAGGATAACCAATGAAGAAGTTTCTAACCTTGCGCACGCCAAAGCTTTGCGCCCTTATGCTGCTGATCGCCCCGCTCAGCGCCTACGCCACCAATGGTTATTTTCTCATCGGTTATGGGGCGAAATCACGCGGCATGGGGGGTGTCGGTGTCGCCTATGCACAGGACGCCATCGCCGGCGCCTTCAACCCGGCCGGCATGGCGGATGCCGGTGTCAGCACCATGCGCATCGATTTCGGTCTCGAGCTGTTCAATCCGCCGCGTGCCGTCGTGCACAGCAGCGACACGCTCGGCTCACCCGTATCCGTGACCAACGAGACAAGCGGCAGTAATGAATTCCTCATCCCCAGCTTCGGCGCCATATACAAGTTCAATCGCAAGCTCTATCTCGGCATGGCGGTCATCGGCAACGGCGCCAACACGCGCTACCACCAGTCGGTACCGACCCTGCCGACGTGCGTGAACGGCGACACCTCCGGCGGCACGGGAAGCTACTTCTTCAACTTCAACTGTAACGCGGACAGCAACACGGTTGGCGTCCAACTCCTGCAGGCACAGATGCTGCCCGGGGTCGCCTATCAGGTAAACAAAAACAATATCGTTGGCGCCTCATTGGCCATTGGCGTGCAGCAGTTCCGCGCCTACGGCCTCGGTGCCTTCGAGGATCTGGGCTTCGCCGGCGCCGGCGCCACTGGCACCAGCGGTAACGGTAACGACTACTCGTACGGTCTGGGCGTTCGTTTCGGCTGGCTGGGTAAGTTCCTGGACAAGAAACTCACCCTGGGTGTGAATTACGCTTCCCGCGTCTACATGACCCAGTTTAACAAGTACGACCAGCTGTTCGCCGAACATGGCGATTTCGACATCCCGGAAAACTACAGCATAGGACTTGCCTTCAAATTGACGGACAAACTGACGGTTGCCGCCGATGTCCAGCAGATCAACTACAGCAACGTCGCCTCCATCGGCAACCCGGGACCGATCGACCCCGTTGACCTCAACCCCCTCTGCCCGGGTGTCGACCCCGCCATTTGCCAGCTGGGCGGCGATCTGGGCATGGGTTTTGGCTGGTCCGATGTCACGGCCTACAAAATCGGCCTGAATTACGATTACAGCAATGCATGGAGTTTCCGGATCGGCTACAACCATGCCGACACCCCGATTCAGAAAGACCAGGTGCTGTTCAACATGCTGGCGCCTGCCACCGTGGAGGACCACATCACGCTGGGCGCGTCTTATCGCCCGTCGAAGAACGTCGAATGGACAGCCAACATCGTACATGCATTCGAAAACACCATCAGCGGTCCGACGGCCTTCGGCAACCTGCCCGGCGACGACGCGGCCATCTCGATGAAGATCAATACACTTGGGATAAGCTTTGCATACAACCTGTAACCGCCCGGTTATAGCAACTGATCACAACAAGTATGACAACTGCAGGCAGCGCTGCCGGCAGATAACAGTTCTGGAGGGACAAGGTGATGTTTGATAAACACCCACATCGTGGCACCCCGCTGAGGCACACCGCTCTGGCCAGCGCCGTCATGGCGGCGCTCGGCGGCAGCATGATCGCAACACCCGCATCCGCGGTGGACCTGACATTTCAGTTCACGGCAGTGGGCGACGGCGGCCTGTTTACCATGCTGGATCCGAACGGCGCGCCGGCCCAGAATACCAGCTATCCCTATTACGGTGATCCCACCTGGGGTTACGGGGTGCGTACCCAGATTTCGGGCACCATCACCATCGATCCCGCCACCATGGCCGGCAGCATGAACATCGCGCCGTTCCAGTTCTTCGACGGTGATCCCAACTTCCCGGCAACGGCCAAGAACATCACCTTCACCGATGCGAGTTCGGATCCGCTGAACACGGGCGGTGGCACCCTGCTGCTGGGTAACATGCAGTTCGACTGGAACGGCAACAACAACATCCCCGTGTCCATCGTCTGGGACGCCACCGGACTGATGACCGCCATCAGCGGCGGCCTGTCGGTCGGCGACGTGGTCGTCGGCGGCGCATCGTGCACGACCTGCGCCACCCCGGCATCCGAAGGCATCCGGAAAGGCAGCCTGCCCATCGGCCCGATACCCGTGGCCACCACCTCGCTGGATCCAACCCACACGGGCGGCGCCAGCTCGGTCGGCATATTGCCGCTCGCGGGTGACGATGGCATTGGCGGTTCGCCCATGCAGGCCGGACCGTTCCCGGGCTTCAATGCCAATTTCGACTTCTTGACCCTGACGCTCATCAGCGATGGCAGCGGACCGACCTTCACCGCCCCCGCCGCCGTGAATTTCACCGCCCCCGAGCAGTCCACACCCGCCAATATCAGCGTTGATCTCGGCACCGTCACCGACGAGGCCCCGGGCGGCACGACTGTGGATTACAGCATTGATGGCAAACCCTTGAGCGACCCGACCAAGACCTGGGTTGCCGACGACAATGCAACCAACACCGTCAGCGTAACCGCCACCGACACGGTCGCCACCCTGACCGTCGACTGGCGTGCGACCGACACCTTCGGCTCGCAATCGTTCCAGACCCAGGGCGTCACGGTGACCATTACGGATACGACGGCCCCCGTGATCACCAGCACGCCCGCAGATGTCGTGGTGAGCGTGGCCAGTACGGCCGACAACGTCTGCTTCGGGACTCTGGCGGCAACGGACGCGATCGACTCGGCACCGCTGGTGCAGTGGTCGCATGACGGTTTCACTTTCTTCACCGCGAATACGAGCGACAACTGCTCGACCGGATTTGGTCCCAATGTCAATACCGTGACCTGGCGCATCACGGACGATACCGGCAATGTAACGACCTACGCCCAGACCGTGACGCTGAACCTGCCTGTCGGCATTACCGGCAAGGCCTGCACCATCGACCTCGCCACCGCAGGCCTGCGTCTGGTCGACGGCAACTTCACCATGCGCACGGCAAGCGGCTCGATCACGGGCAGCATCGATACGGGCGTGACCGGCAATATCGATACGACCGTATTCTGTACCGACCCGGATATCGCCAACTGCAACCCGAACCCACCGGCTGTCACCTTGAATTCCGGTCAGCCTTTCTTCGGCTTCAACTGGACCGCCGCGCCCGTGCGGCTGTTTGACCAGGGCACCTGGACATTCGAGTCCTGCCCGTTCCCGCGCAGCTTCGACTCGGCGAACAACGACTGGATCGGCGCTGACGGCTCGACCAAGTGCGGCGACGCCACCACGCCCAATCCGATCACCATGACCGTCGCTCCAGGCCAGCTCGGCGCGCACATGCTGTTCGACTGGGCATCCAACGTCGCGATCGACGTGGTCGTGGTCTGGGACGTGAACTGCAACAAGTTCCAGCTGACCACCACCGACCCGGACGGTGACGGCATCCTCGCAAGCCAGATGGTGGACGGTCCGTTCAAGGGATTCAATGCGGCATTTGATCTCAACACCGTCGCCGGCGAACCGCCGATCGCGGATGGCGGCTACACGGTGACCATCCCGACCGTGCAGAACCCGGTTGACGGCGAGTCACCCCTGCCGCTGACGACCCTGCCGCTGCCGGTGTTCACTGCAGACCCGGATGCATTGCGTTCCTGCGTTGGCGGCTGCGCCAAGTTCTCCACGACGGAACTGCGAAGCGGCACCGACACCGCCGGCGCCTACCAGTACACCCAGGTGGTCCTGCCGCTGTCCGAGACGACGCCGTTCTGGTCCCTGTATCGCAAGTACGACGAGGCGACCAACTCATGGGTGCCGTTCGTGATCGACGGACGCAACAATGTCCTCACCGCACCGCTGGATCCCGTCTCCAACGAGTGTCCGGAACCGGGTAACGGCGCCTACGACCGCCCGTTCTCCGGCGCCCTTGCCGACAAGTTGCGCGAGAATGACTGGTGCGTCCAGCTCACCATCGAGGACAACGGCCCGAACGATGCCAATCCCGCTGTCGGGACGGTCGATGATCCTGGCGGTGTGGCAGAGGTCGCGTCAGGCGTACTGCCCAGCCCCTCGACCAGCGGCGGTGGCTGCACCATCTCCAGCAATCCGGATGCTCCGGCCAGGGATGGTACCTGGTGGCTGGTGACCGGACTCCTGGGCTGGCTGGGATGGCGGATGCGCAGAGTACGCTAATACCCGCATCCGGCGTTTCCTAATTGCGGCACAGTCGGTTCGACTGTGCCGTTTTTTTTGCCGCGCTGCCGCGCACGGCGCGCCATACATTGACGCATGGACGGCAATCTGCTGAAATCAGCCGAATATCTGAGGATTTTGTGCATTTCCCGTTAGCCATTGCAGAGGCCGTATCATGCTGAGACTCCCGCTGAACCTACTGATAGCGCTGCTGATATCCTGCCTGTCCATACGCCCCGGCCTGGCTGAACAGCAGGGCGACGGTTCCGCTGCCTACCTGATCCAGCCCGGCGATGTACTGGACATCTCGGTCTGGAAGGAAGAGGACCTGAACAAGCAGGTGCTGGTGCGACCGGACGGGGGCATTTCCTTCCCGCTGGCCGGCGACCTGCAGGCGGCACGCACCTCCGTCAGCGAGCTGCAACAGCAGCTCACCGCCAAGTTGCAGAAGTACATTCCCGACCCGCTGGTCACCGTGTCCATCCTGAAGCTGGACGGTAACAAGGTCTATGTCATCGGCAAGGTCAACCGGCCCGGCGAATTTGTCGCAAGCCGTAACCTCGACGTGGTCCAGGCGCTCAGCGTTGCGGGTGGCATGACCCCGTATGCTGCCGCCAACAAGATCTCCATATTGCGCCGCACCAACGGCAAACTGACCTCGATACCCTTCCGTTACGGTGACATCGAGAAGGGTGACAACCTGCAGCAGAACATCATGCTGCAGAGCGGAGACGTGGTGCTGGTGCCATAAGCGCCGTGGGCCGGAGTACCGTCCAGCCCGCACGCCAAGGCTGCCACAGTCCCTACTCAGCACCGGCCGGCAGCCTTTGGTAAGAAGGGTTGTGAAACATACCTGCCGCGACCGGATCCGGCCTGTGGCCGTATCCGAGTGACAGGGTCAGCGAGCAAGGGAATCGTATGCGCATGCACAATCTGACAGGCTGGGTACTACTGCCTCTGGTCGCTTTCCCGCTGCTGGCGCCGGCAGCTGAGTGGTCGATCGAACCGAAAATCTCCCTGCGTGCCGGACGTGATGACAATATCCGCCTCACCGCCGCGGCCCATTCGCCCGTGTGGGAAACCACGCTGTCCCCGAGTGCAAAATTCGGTGTCGCAACGGAAACCTCGGGGCTGACCGGTGACGCCATGATGGCGATCCGGCGTTACACCGGCGGCACCGGGCGTGAACGCGGCAGCGTGCTGAATCGGGAAGACTACCACCTTGGCACCACGGCCTATCACAACACCGAGGCGGACAACCTGAAGGCAACCCTCGATTTCACCCGCGACAGCACCCTGGACTCCGAGCTGGACGAAACCGGGCAGGTGACGGACAACCGGGTCACGCGGCAGAAGCTGGCGCTCGGTCCATCATGGTCGCGGCTGCTGACCGAACTCACCCGGCTCGAGCTTTCCTATCAGTTCAACGACGTCAATTACAAAAACGATCCCGGCAGAAACGATCAGATCGACTATCGCTACCACGTGGCCAATGCCTCCCTGATCCGCCAACTGACACCGCGGGTATACGGGACGCTCACTGCGGGTTACAGCAACTACCAGCCGGAAACCAATTTCGACTCCGTCACCGTATCGCTGCAGGCCGGCCTCACGACCAATTTTACGGAAACGCTGCAGGCATCGTTTCTGGCTGGCCAGCGCAAGACCACGTCCGATACCGTGCCCAGCGTCAGCGCGAGCGGCAAGTTCGATTCCACGTCCGCCATCTACACGGCCAGCATCACCAAGACCCTGGAGACCGGCTCGCTGAGCGCCTCCGTATCCCGCTACTCGTATCCCAGCAGCCTGGGCGAATTGCTCGACAGTACCCGCCTCGCGCTGAAAGGCGATCACAAGCTGACGGAAACCCTGCGCACCTCGCTGCGGGTCGAGTACGTCGAGAACGAGACCATCGTCAGCCGGGGGGTTACCGTCCCGAGCCAGGATAAGGAGACATTCCTGCGTATCAGTCCCAAGGCGTCCTGGCGCTGGAGCCGCACCTGGGAACTGGAAGGCGAATACCGCTACGTCGATAACGACGATCCGGTTTCCGGAACCGCAACACGCAATTCCGTGTACGTGACTTTGACCTATAAACCGCCCAAGACGTCGCTCGCGCGATAAAGGCGGCCAGGGACATCCCGCAGACCCGAATCCCAGGGCGGCGATAGACAAATAATTACAACAATATCAAATAGATAAATAACCACTTCGCGGCTTGTCGCAAGGGGTAACGGGATGGATCGGAACCGGATCCCGGCGACAGGCGGCGTGAAGCCGCCCGCAGCGCGCTGCGCGTCTCGACAAATACCCCGGATTAGTACCAAGATACGATGCCGCAAGACACTGAATTCGTATAATCTTCGTAGCATTGGCTGCAGCCCCCGATCTTGACAGGAACCTGACATGGCTGAACTTGCACTGGAGCAAACACTGGATTTTGGCGATTACCTGGCGGCGTTCCGGCGCCGGCGCGGGATGATCGCGCTGGTCGCGGGCATCGTCTTCCTGCTCGGACTGATCATCGCCCTGGTCTGGCCACCGACCTACCAGGCCTCCGCCACCATCCTCATCGAAGAGCAGGAGATCCCCACCGAACTCATCCAGTCGACGGTTACCAGCTACGCGGCGCAGCGAATCCAGGTCATCAGCCAGCGCGTCATGTCGCGTGCGAACCTGCTCGATATCATCGAAAAGTACCACCTGTACGAGAAGGAGCGCCGCCTTAACACGATCGAGGAAGTCCTCAACGACATGCGTGGTGACATCACGATCGACATGATCAACGCGGATGTGATGGACCCGCGTACCGGGCGTCCCACGGCCGCCACCATCGCCTTCACCCTGGGCTACAAGAGCGACAACCCGCAGCAGGCGCTGAAGGTCGCCAACGAGCTCACCACTCTCTACCTCGACGAGAACCTGAAATCACGCACGGAGAAGGCTGCCGAGACCTATGACTTCCTGACCGAGGAGGCCAGCCGCCTGAGTGACGATATCAGTCGACTCGAGAAGGAGCTGGCCGAGTTCAAGGAGAAAAACGTCAACACGCTGCCGGAACTGCGCGATCTGAATACCCAGATCCTCGAGCGTACCGAGCGGGAGATCGCCGATATCGATGCCCAGACGCGCGGGCTTGAGGAGCGGCGGGTCTACCTGAACGGCCAGCTCGCCGTGATGGATCCCTATGGCGGCAGCAACACGCTGAGTCCGTCGGCCCGACTCGATGCCCTGCGTACGGAATACATCGGCCTGATCAGCCGTTATTCACCGGATCACCCCGATGTCACGCGAGTCCGCCGCGAAATCCGGGCGCTGGAACAGGAAACCGGACAGGGCCCGTCGAACGCCGAGATCCAGGCCCAGCTGCAGGCGCTGCGGGACCAGCTGGCCACGGCGCGGCAGACTTATACCGACGAACACCCGGACGTGAAGAGCCTGAACCGGCAGATCAGCAACCTGGAACAGGAACTCCGCGAGGCGTCCGCCGCACCGGGCGCGAATATGGCACCCCCCCGGGCCGATAATCCGGCCTACGTGACGCTGCAGTCCCAGCTTGTCGCCGCCACCACGGAAATGCGCTCCCTGCAAAGCAAACGCGCGCAGCTGGTGCAGAAGGTTGCCGAGTACGAGTCGCGCCTGATGCAGACCCCGCGCTCCGAACAGGAATACAGCGCCATCGTGCGCGACCTGGAGAACTCGACCCGCCGCTACCAGGAAATCCGGGCCAAGCAGATGACCGCGGAAGTGGCGCAGGAAATGGAAAAGGAACGCAAGGGCGAGAAATTCACCCTGATCGACCCGGCGATCCTGCCGGAAGAGCCGGTCAGTCCCAACCGCGGCGCGATCGTGTTCCTGAGCCTGGTGCTCGCCCTGGGCGCCAGCGTGGGCTCAGCGGCCGTCAGCGAGAGTATGGACAAGGCCGTGCGTGGCGTTAAGGGCGTGACGATGCTGCTGCATACCGCACCGCTGGCCGTCATCCCCTACCTGCCCAACACGGCAGAGAACAGCGGACGGAAACGACGGCGCACCCTGATCGTTGTCACGCTCCTGGCCGGCCTGGTCGTGCTCCTGCTGCTGGTGCATTTCCTGGTCACGCCGCTGGATGTGATGCTGTTCAAGGCGCTGCGCAAATTCGATCAGTTGACGGGCGCATGAACGTCCTCGCACACGGGCACCGACCAATAACGGTGGTCACCGCGACATATTGATTACAGGTCTCTAATCTTCGGGGTAGGCTTAACAACAGGTACCGATCCGGCCATGCCAGGCAGTACCAGTGCGACCTGGCGCACAAGCCGGGCGTCCTGTACCAAAGGACAGTATCCAGGAACATACCTCTTGAAATATAAAGGCTTTATACTGAAAGCCTGGCCAAGGGATGACATAACTTATGGAACGTATCAAACAGGCGCTGGAAAAGGCCCGCCAGGAACGCCAAAACGTACAGGGTGGCAATGTCGTGCAACCGCTGCCGCCGTCACCGGAAGCGACGCCCGGATCGGGTCAGGCGCTCACCACGGCGGTCAGCCTGAACGAAAACATCCTGCGCGATCACCGCATCATCGCCGGCCTGCCGCCCGGCCCTTTCACCGAGGCTTACAACCTCCTGCGCACGCGGCTGCTGCAGACATTCAAGGAACACGGCTGGAATACCCTGGCGATCACCAGCCCCGGCATCAGCGCCGGCAAGACGCTGACGGCGATCAACCTGGCGATCAGCATCGCCCGCGAAGTCGACTACACCGTACTCCTGGTCGACGCCAATCTGCAGCAACCCGGCCTGACGGACTACTTCGGCCTGCCCCGGCGCAAGGGCCTGAGCGACTACCTGACGTCCGAGGTTGCCGTCTCGGAACTCCTGATCAAGCCCGGCATCGTCGATCGACTGGTGGTGCTACCCGGTGGCCAGCCACTGGCGAACTCCTCCGAGATGCTCACCTCACCGAAGATGGGTCGGCTGGTGGAGGAAATGAAGGCCCGTTATCCGAGCCGGATCATCATTTTCGACCTGCCGCCGCTGCTGACCTCGTCCGACACGCTGGCATTCGCGCCCCATGTCGATGCCGCTCTGCTGATCGTCGAGGAAGGCGTGACCCAGAAGGACGAGCTGCAGCGCGCAGTGGAACTGCTCAGCGTCACCAACATTGTGGGAACCGTTCTGAACAAGGCCGACGGCAAGCTCGTCTGATACGGTTGCGAAGATGTACGAAACTTATTACAGACTGAAAGAGAAACCGTTCACACTGCTGCCGGATCCGGGCTTTCTGTATCTCAGCGACAAGCATCGCATGGGCCTCACGCTGCTCGAGTACGGCCTGATGAACCAGGCAGGCTTCACCGTGATCAGCGGCGAGATCGGCGCCGGCAAGACCACCCTGATCCGCCAGCTGCTCAACAACATGGGCCAGGAATACACCATCGGTCTCATCACCAACACCCATCGCTCGTTCGGCGAGCTGCTGCAATGGATACTGCTGGCCTACAACCTCGACCACAAGGACATGAGCAAGGTCGAGATGTACCAACGCTTCGTCGATTTCGTGATCGAGGAGTATGCCCAGAACCGGCGCGTGGTTCTGATCGTCGACGAGGCCCAGAACATGGACGCCGAGACGCTCGAAGAGCTGCGCATGCTCTCCAACATCAATGCGGACAAGAACCTGACCCTGCAGGTGGTGCTGTCGGGTCAACGTGAGCTGCGCGACACCCTGCGCCGCCCCGATCTCGTCCAGTTTGCCCAGCGCATCAACGTCGACTATCACCTCGAAGCGTTGTCCGAAGCCGAGACGGCCGGCTACATCCGCCACCGCCTGAAGATCGCCGGCGGCGATCCGGACACGTTCACGCCGCGGGCCTGCGCGGCGGTGCACCGCTACAGCGGCGGCGTGCCGCGCCTTATCAACCTGCTCTGTGACACCGCGCTGGTCTACGGCTATGCCGACCAGAAACGGCGCATCGATGCCAAACTGATCAGCGACGTCGCCCGGGAAAAGCAGGCCGGCGGCATTTTCCCGGTCATCGTCCCCGCCGAAGTCAGCCCGGAAGATCGCGCCGACGAGCAGGAAGCCGCGGAGCTGGCTGCCCGGGTCGATGCACTGGAAGCCGCCGCCGCGGCCAGTACCGCTGCCGCAACGACCGCAGCGCCGCTAGCGGAGAGCGAGATTCCGGAGCAGGGGCCACCGGAGCAGGATATGCCAGAGGCCGCCTCACCCGCGCCGACTAAAAAAAAACTCCGGCTGGTGGTGTGCGCAAGGGAAAAATCCCGTCAGTACTTGTCAGAACTGTTAGAAGACTGTGGCTTTGAGATCGTAGACAGCTTCACCCCCGATGCCGAGCTGATCGCCGGACTGCTACCGCAGCAGGTCGAGATCCTGCTGATCGACGGACTGGAGGACCGGCAGGCGCACCCGCCGGCGCTGGCCGCGCTGCTGGCCGGCTGGAACGGCCCCGTCCTGTACAATGATCCCATCAGCACCCGCACCAGCCAGCTGCGCAACAAGCGCGCCGCATTCGGCCGGATGCTGACCCAGCGTATTCTCGACCGCATCGACCGGCGCCCGATCACCTCGACCGTCATCAATCACTGATACAGCGCCACATGAGCAAACCCGCCATTCTGGTTGTCGGGGGTGCCGGTTATATCGGGTCGCACATGGTGCTCGACCTCCTGCGCGCCGATTACCCCGTCGTCACGCTCGACAACCTGTCGCGGGGACACCGGGAACTGCTGCCTGGCGGCGATTTCGTCGCCGGCGATCTGGGCAATCCCGCGGACCTGCGCCAGGTATTCGCGCGCTACCCGATCGACGCGGTGATGCATTTCGCCGCCCATTCGCTGGTGGGCGAATCGGTCGCACACCCGCTGGCCTACTACCGCAACAATGTCGCCAACACCATCAACCTGCTCGAGGCGATGCAGGAGGGCGGTATCAGGCACTTCATCTTTTCATCGACGGCAGCCGTGTACGGCGAACCCGAACGGGTACCGATCAGCGAGTCGCACCCGTGCCGTCCGGCCAGTCCGTATGGCTTCACCAAACTGGCGGTGGAGCGCCTGCTGGCCGACCTGAGCCCGGCCAGCGATCTGACATGGAGCATTTTGCGCTACTTCAACGCCGCCGGCGCCGATGCCTCCGGCACCATCGGGGAACGCCACGCGCCGGAAACACACCTGATCCCGCTGGTGCTGCAGGTGGCGACCGGCCAGCGTGCCGGTATCCGCATCTTCGGGGACGACTACCCGACGCCGGACGGCACCTGCCTGCGTGACTATGTGCATGTCTCGGATCTGACGCGCGCCCACCTGCTGGCGCTCGAGGCGCTGCTTGGCGGGGCCGGCAACTCGGTCTACAACCTGGGGAACAGCGCAGGCTACTCCGTCCGCCAGGTGGTCGATGCGGCACGCGCCATCACCGGACACCCCATACCGGCGGAGGTATCACCGCGCCGGGCCGGCGACCCGGCGGCCCTGGTCGCCGACTCCAGCCGTATCCGCGCCGAGTTGGGCTGGCAGCCGCTGTATGAAGACATCGACGCCATCATAGCCACGGCCTGGACCTGGCACCGGCGCGAAGCAGGGATCTGAACTTGCTGCAACACCCGCGTGTGCGCCCGCTGTTCCTGCTCCTTGCCATCGGCTGGGCGGCCGTCATTTACTATCTCTCCGACCAGCCGGGGATCGATCTGCCACCCCTGTTTCCGCACGTGGACAAGCTCCTGCACCTGATCGCCTACGGTGTCCTCGGCTTCCTCGCCATGGGCGCCTGCAGCCCGGCAGCCTGTCGACAGCACAGCGGGTATTACTGGCTTATCGTGGCATTGGCCGGTCTGTACGGAGTACTGGACGAATATCACCAGTCCTTCGTACCCGGCCGCGACACGGACCCGTACGACGCCCTCGCGGATGTCTGCGGCGGACTGCTCGGCGCCGGCCTGATGTTCCTGCTGCTGCGCAGGTCAGCGGCGAATACAGCGCCGGCAACCGCTAGAGGTACCGCGACCAATCCCGGCCGGCGTCGCCGAACACCAGGAAATACGGATTGAGCAGCGAGTCCTTGGTGTTGTAGCGCAGCGGCTGCATACCGGTGTCCGTCACGTGGCCCCCGGCCTGTTCGACTATGCACTGGGCTGCCGCCGTATCCCACTCCGAGGTCGGACCGAGACGCGGATAGATATCGGCAATGCCCTCTGCGACCAGGCACAGCTTGAGCGAACTGCCCATGCCGACCAGTTCGTGCGCACCGAGTTTGGCAAGAAAATCGTTGAGTGATTTGCCCCGGTGCGAGCGACTGCCGACCACCATCACGGGCCCGCCATCCAGCCGGCGCACGCGAATCGGATCCGGCCTGGCATCCCCGGTCTGCTTGAAGGCGCCGCGTCCACGGCAGGCGCTGTAGCTGACACCGGTTACCGGCACGTGCACCACGCCGAGCACGGGCACGCCGTCCTCGATGAGTGCGATGTTGACGGTGAACTCGCCATTGCGGTTGATGAACTCGCGGGTGCCGTCCAGCGGATCCACCAGCCAGTAACGGCGCCAGCGCGCGCGCTCGTCGTAGGGCAGGCTGGAGGATTCCTCCGAGAGGATGGGAATCCCCGGGGTAAGCCGGCCGAGCCCGTCCACGATGGTGTGGTGCGAGGCGAGATCCGCGGCGGTCAGCGGGGTCCGGTCGTCCTTCTCCTCCACCGCGTAATCATCGCTGTTGTAGACCTCGAGTATGCGCTCACCGGCCGTGCGCGCCAGCGCCGTGACCGGCGCCAGCAACGACCCGATGTCACCGTCTGTCTCATCGTTGTTCACTGTATAACCCTTCCGGTTCTGCCCCTGAAATCCCGTTGCCCCGGCAGCTTCCACCGCGCGGGAGGCGGACAGTATACGCGATCTGCTACCATTGACGCTGCCATCCACGAGCGGCAGGCATACCCATGATACCCTGGCAGGAAATCGACAGCGTGTTTCTCGACATGGATGGAACGCTGCTCGACCTGCATTTCGACAATCACTTCTGGCGCGAGCACGTACCGTTGCGTTATGCCGAACGCAGGCAGATCGATATCGACGCCGCCAAGTCCGAACTGGTGCCGCGTTTCCGGCTCAAGGAAGGCACGCTGGACTGGTACTGCGTCGAGTACTGGAGTCGCGAGCTCGGTCTGGATATCGTCGCGCTCAAGCGCGAGATCCATCACCTGATCGCGGTGCACGAGCACGTGCCCGAGTTTCTACGCCGCGTACGCGCCTCTGGCCGGCGCGTGGTCATGCTGACCAATGCCCATGCCAGGAGTCTTGACCTGAAGATGGAGGTCACCGGACTGGCCGGCGCCTTCGATGCGCTGGTCTGCTCGCACGATCTCGGTTATCCGAAGGAGGACCTGCGTTTCTGGCTCGAACTGGAAGGCGTGGAGCAGTTCACCCGGGCGGCTACGCTGTTCATCGACGACAGCCTGCCGGTGCTGCGCACGGCCCGCGAGTACGGCATCCGCCACCTGCTGGCAGTAAGCAGGCCGGACAGTCAGGCACCGGTACGCGCGGTCGATGAATTCATTGCCATCGAGGGCTTCGACCAGATCATGCCGGGCGCACGTTATAGCGCGAGCGACCGGGGCGGCAACGGGCGTTGAGCACGCGCGCGCGCCTGCCCCGCCGCCTCAAGCCTGCCGCAGCTGCTGGTCGCGACTCGCCGCGTACTTGTGCCAGGTCTTGAAGCGTTTTTTCACGTATTTCAGCAATGCCGCGTAATCTTCGAAAAACAGGTCGAAACCCCGCTCGGCCGGCTCGTCGAACTCGCAGTAATCGTTGGTGTATTCACGGCAGATCAGCGGCCGGTCGTCGTAGATGCCGCAGCGCCCGTCCGGCAGCAGGTGGGTGCAGCTGTTATTGACCAGCAGGTACCAGCCGTCCTCGTCCTTGTAGGCCTGGATGTCCCGGTGTGAAAGCTGCCACAGCATATGATCGAAGTCGTGCATGGAGCGCGGCGTGGCCAGCTCCTCGGTGATGTAGGTACAGCACTTCGAGTTGGTACAGAAACCGCATTTGTTCTCCGTGGTGATCTTCACACCGACCGGAACATTCCTGCCTTGCTTCATTTGCTTCGCACCCCGCGACTGGCTTGCAGCTCTGCACGGCAGCCTATCATGACCACCGCGATTTGTCGCCTGCGGTCCGTGCTCAATGCGCGGCGAATTCGAAGCGGTCGAAAACCGGACTGTCGAAGACCCGCCGTCCCGCACGCACGTTGATCGTGCGGCCGCTGACATTGATGATGAGCCGGCTCCCGAATGCATACACGCCCTTGGCGGCCAGCAGCGTGGCGTGGGTGCGTTCCGATTCGTCGGCCGGCATGAACAGCGCCGGCAGTGCGGCGCTGCCGGGCTGGTCCGCGAGCTTGCAGTACACGGCACCAACGCCACCGGCGAGCAGTTGGACCCCGGTCTCCATTTCGCCCTGTGCCGGAACCCGCACCGAGCGGATGATGGCCAGCCGCAATACCTGCTGGCCTTGCTGTTGTTCCAGCACGCCGAGCAGGTCGCCGACGCAGGCGTCGCCGGCACCGCCATCCTCCCAGGCCAGCTTCATGCCTATGGCGCTGCTATCCAGGACGCGGCACTGCGGCTGCCCCGAGCGGCCGCTTCCGGTGCTGGCCGCGCCCTTGCCGGGGCCGCGCAGCAGGTAGGCGTGAATCTGCGCGAGACCGTGCAGCAGACTGACATAGCGACCATCGGGGTGACGCTGCTGGCGGCGGCGTTCGGTACCGCGATCCTCCGGCAGCAGCCGGCGCAGCACCATGGCCTCCGGGCTTTGCATGCGCAACCCCGCCGGGGTGCCGGCCAGCTGCTCGCGGATCGCGCGCAGTGCCGGGTTCGCATCGAGCAGATAGGCGTCCTTCAGCACGACTGGAGATTCGAGCTGGATGCAGGGTTGCGGTAGGCTGTCCCCTTGCAGGTCGAGCAGGAAGATGCCCTCGCCCGCACCATCCCAGCTGTTGCCGGGCAGGATTCTGCAGTCATCAGCGTGCCGCAGCAGGACGTCGTACAGCAACCCCGCCTCGCCTTCCTCCAACCGTGCCGGTTCCGCCAGCGCCAGCAGCATGCCGGCGTGGTAGTAACCGGCCGTCGTCACGCCGGGGACGCCGGCATCCGGCGCGGTGACGCCGAGGAATCCGAAACTGCGCGCCAGCCGGTAGAGCTGATGCGTCTCTGCGATCTGCGCCGGCTGCACCTCGCGGTAGAACCGGTAGTTGTCCAGCAGGACGTACACCATCAGCTGCAGGGCGCGGTGCAGGGCGATATCGAGCTGCGGCTGCGGCTTGTCCCGACTGCTGCCGGCATAAAGATCCGCCACAAGCAGCTTGTAGCCCCCGGCCAGACTCTGCAGGAGGCAGCCGATACCGGCGATGGCCTCGGTACGCCGTGTCCGCGACAGCTTCAGCTGTCCCAGCTGCAGTGGATCGAGGCTGTGCATCAACTGTTCCGACGTCGCCCGGTAAGCCTCGAGCAGCTCCAGGCGCGGTCCGGGCGCGAGTCGCTGGGCATTGAGTCCGTCCAGGCCGCCGCGTACCAGATGCAGGGTCTCGACCACGTCCATGAGTGGCAGATCATCCAGCCATGCACGCAATCGTGCGAGATCGGTCTCTACGGTCGGATCCGTGAAGACATGCTGGACCGGCAGGATAAGTTTCAGCGACTCCATGGTGCAGCAGTTGCCAGCCGTCCGGCTCAGATGCGACCGGTCGAATTGATCAGGAACTTGCCATCGGGTTGCCGTCGCAACATGGCCTCGAGCAACCCCGTCGTGGCGGGTGCAACCTCCGGCCCCGGCTGCAGCAGCAGACGGATGGTGTAACGGCCGTCGGGGCCGAGCGTGATGTCGCCGGCCACGCCCAGCGCCCCGCCCTGCGTGACACGCGCCACCAGGTCCTGCTCCCGGTTCTCGATGGCGCAGCTGATGTCGCCCAGCGGCAGCTGTACGGGAGAGCGCAGCTCAGCCGCCGCCCATTCCAACACACCCGTGACATCCCGGGCCTGGCCGCGCTCGAGCGTGAAGCGATCCAGCTGCAATCTCAGCTGTCCGCTACTGGAAATCGCGACCGGCGTGAAGGTGTTGATCAGGCGATCCGCTTGCAGCTGTAGATCGAACGCGTGCCCGACCAGGACCCCGTTCAGGCCCAGGCCGACCCGGCCCGCGCCGCGGTAATCGGGGTTGCGCAGATCCAATAGGTATTCGAGCCTGCCGCGCAGCAGGCCTGTGGGGCTGAAGCGCCAGCCCACCGGCCCGAGCTCTTCGCCCTGATAAGCCAGGGACCCGGCTTCGCCGGCGAACACCGAACCGGAGACCGCTCCGATCTGCAGGCCGTCGATCTGGCGCGTCACGGCGCCGGTGAGCCGCTCGACCGGCAGGGTCAGCAACAGTACCGGGATATACACCGCGATCCCGAGCGCGATGAAGCGCCAGGCGCGCTTCACAGCGCCGGCGCCTGCAGCGTCAGCCGTACGTTGACCCGGCCGGCCGCATCGGCGACCCGCTCGATACTGGCCGTGTCGGCGGAGATGCCGTAGCGCTCTGCCAGACTCCCCAGCCAGCGGACGACCTGGTCGAAGGCTGCGCCCTCCAGCCAGACCCGGACGCTGTCCGCACCTTCCGGCTCGACCCGCTTCAGCGCGCCGGATAGCCCGCCGGCGCGGGCGGTGCTGTCCGCCAGCGATAGCAGGGATTGACCGCCCAGCCCCCCGCCACGCACCCCGCTGCGCTTGAGCTGCGCGAGCAGCTGGGCGCTCTCCTGCATCCAGACGGCGGTGGCGCGCTGGTCGGTTACGGTATCGCGCAGGTCGACATAGCCGCCACGCAGGGGCGCCCAGATCAACAGGTAGGCCAGCAGCAATACGAGGAACGCGGCAACGGCCAGCACCATCATGCGCTCGCGCGGCGCCAGGTTATCCAGCCACTCTTTCATGTGCCCGCCTTCTGTATGCGCAGCCGGCTCTGCACGCGCTGGTCATCACCGGTGGTCGCCGACTGGATTTCCACCGCCAGCCCGCCGCTGCCGGCCAGGGCCTGCTTGAGCTGGTCGAGCGCCTGCAGGTTCGGCATCTTCACGTCCAGGTCAAGCCGCCCGGAACGGAAACTGATACCCCCGAGTTCCAGACCCTGGACGCTCTTCATGACCGAGCCGGTCTTGCCGAGCAGCACCAGGAAATCCGCGCCGCTGTCGGTACCGTGCTGCAGCCGGTCGAGTTGCTGCTGCATCTGGAGCCGTGGGTTGACCACCCGTTTGGTCCCCGGCACGGCGGCAAGGAAGGTTTGCTCGATGCGGGACTGGAGCTGCTCGCTCTCGCGACTGAGCCGGAAGTAATCGACGCCCATGGCGATCAGGCTGACCAGGATGCCGGCGAGCAGCAGGGCCGCGGTGGCACGCCACGGTTTCCACACCCGGGACCAGTCCCCACTGCGGATATAGTCGCCCTGCAGCAGGTTGATCGGCCGCCCCTCCAGGCCCTGCGCGAAAACGACCAGCGGATCGTCATCGTAAAAGGTCTCGCTGACCTCACCGGCGTAGTCATCGACCACCGGTGGCTGGACATCCGGACGCACGATCATGCGCACGGGGGCGGGCACTTCGCCCTGCTGCAGCGACAGCATCATGTCCAGATTGTCGCCGTCGACTGCGTAGCCGCTGTCCCGGCCGGTCCGTACCAGTACCAGATGATCGACCACGAGCGCCGTCATCGCCTCCTCGACCAGCGGCAGGGCAAGCATCTCGGGAATCACCTGCTGGACGTCCAGGGTGGTGGTATCCAGCGCGGCCGTCAGCTGGCCCATGTAATCGCGCTCGATGACCGCGACCGGCCATGCGCCATCCGCGTTCGCATCCCCGAGCGCGAAATGCAGCTGCTCCACCTCCTCGGAGAGCTGTTCCTCCAGCGCATAGGGCACGGCACGCAGCAGCTTCTGGCGGTTCCGGCCGGGGATGCGCACGCTGGTGAGCAGACACCTGTCACCCGGGGCAAGCACGACAACGCGCACGCCCTCGGCGTCCTGTGCAGCCTGCGCGAGTGGTCCGGCGTGCACGTCGCTGCGAGGCATGCCGGCGGGATCCAGGCGCAGCCAGCGCCAACTGTCGCCGGTGATGGAATCCGCTTTCAGCAGCAATGTGTCACGCATGCAGGTCCCTTCTCTTGCCTGAGGCGGCTATCCTAGCAGAATCGCCCGGAAAAATACGGAATTCCATTGCAGATACATCGTCTTAACCGGACGGTTGGACGATGTCCGTCACCCGGGTGCGGGCATGGACCTGCAGGAGCTTCGCATCCCGTTCCAGCACGCTCTCCAGCTGCGCCGTGCCGATGCCGACCTTGACGTCCGTCACCACCAGAAACCAGTGGCTGGCGACGTCCACATCCATCACGACAGTCACCCCATGCAGCGAGGGGTGGTCCAGGAAACCGCTGCGATTGTCGAACGGCGTCTTCTCCCGGTCCGCCAGCAAGGCCTCCACCCCGGTCACGGTCATTTTCGGGTCCAGCGCGAGCAATACCTCGGCCGTGGCGGTGTTTACATTAATCGGCGTCGGATCGGGCAAGGCGGTGACGTGCGGGGCCAGCACCCGCATCACCTCGTCGGTGAAGCCCTGCACCAACCGCAGCTCGCTGATCGAGGCCATCCGGCGGTTCGCGGCCCGGTACGGCGGATCCTGCAGCAGATAGGCATCGTCCTCGGCGCCGCCGGGAAAGGTGGCATTGATATCGGTATCGACCCAGTCCAGCAGCGCCGCGGCGAGCTCCGGATCCAGCTCCAGCACGCCCAGCAGACGCCGGAAGTAATCGACATTGACCGGACTGGCATTGCCGTTGTTGTCGACCAGGTTGTTCACGTTGAACCGGCCCTGCAGATCGCTGACGTGGCCGCTGACGAAGCCGCCCTCGACGGGGATCGGCGGCAGGGCGGTGGCCCAGTCCTCGTCCAGCGAGTCATGCGCGCTGCCATCCACGTCCCGGCGCAGGATGACCTCCGCCCAGCTCTCCGCCGCCAGCGCATAGAAATAGGCCTGTTCCCCGTGCACCAGGTTACCGGTACGACGGACATCGACGTGCAGACGCGTCGCCATGGCGACCGCGGCCACGGTCGCCAGCGCCACCACCAGCAGGGCGGTGACCAGGGCCACGCCCTGCTGCCGCGTAATCCTGATGTGGCGGCAGGTAGTTTTCATTCGGGTAACCGGAACAGCCAGACCAGCTTACCGAAGCGCTTGTGCTCCAGGGTGACCTCGATGGCCCGGGGCAGAACCGCGGCAGCAACCCCGGGTAGCGTGAGGGCGGAGGCTCCGGCCCAGCTGGTCTTCCAGCCATCGTTGTCCAGATAACGTATGTCGAGCTGCGTGATCTCGTCCGTCAGCGGCTGCCGCACCGGCTGACTGTCCTGGGCCCGATCGAGCACAGCCCAGGTGTAGCGCACCAGCTGGTCGTCCTCGAAGGCGTAACTGACCCGCTGCAGCGTGCTGCGCGCCAGCGCCAGCGGATTGCGCCAGCCACCGCGGGTCAGTTGCATGGTTTCGCTGCCCACGAGCGGCGGCAGCTCGGTGCCGTATTCATCCCGTACCGGGCGCGCCACGATCTGCTCCAGGTCGCGCTCCATCAGCAGGTAGACCTTCTGCAGCCGGCCCAGCTGGTCCGCGGCCTCGGCCGTGGCCGCGCGCTGTGACAGCACGCTGTTCAAGCCGCCATAGGCCATCACGGCCAGCAGGCTGAATATGGCCAGGGCGACCAGCAGTTCGAGCAGGGTGAACCCGCGGCCGGCGGTGATCGGGGATACGCGCCTCATGTTCCGGGCGTGATCAGTACCGGCTGCAGCAGAAATCCGCTCAGGGTGGTCAGCGGTTCCTTGGCCTCCTCCGCTGCAGGAAAGATCTCGACGTCCAGGCGCCGCAGTTCCGACTCCTCCGTCTGCGAAATCCGCGCCGTCCAGCGCCATTCCTGCCCCCCCATATCCGTGGTGCCCTTGCGCTCGCCGACCGACGGCCACTCGTTGCGCAACTGGAATTCCCCGAGCACATTGCGCGCCACCCAGGCAGCAATGGTCCGGTCGCGCAGGTGTGACTGGTTGGCGGTGTAATCGCTCGCAGCCTTGATCACGGCACCCATGGCCAGTGCGAGCACGGCGAGCGCCACCAGGATCTCGAGCAGCGTGAAACCGTGCTGGCGGCAGCGCATCACAATGGTCCCTCGCGGCTGCGGCTGACATCACCCAGGATCGTGGCAGAGAGGCGGTAGCGGTAGTCGCTGAGGCGCGAATCGAATATGACAGAGAATGGGGTCATTTCGCCACTGGACAGAATCAGCACCTGCGGCGGCGGCTCCTTGTCCCTCTCCGTGGCGACGGCATCGGGCGCCTGATCGCCTTCGAGTTCTAGCTTGAGGTGAAGATCAGCCGGCAGATCGTGGCTGCGCAGCATCGCGTCGTCAGGCACGGTCCAGCCATCCTGCTCCAGCACCACGAACTCGTAACCATCTTCGCCGAAACGGATCCCCAGCTCCTCGCCACGCACGATGGCCTCGTCGTTGACCAGCGCCAGCAGGGTCTCCAGCCGGCGTGCCTCCTGCTCCATGAGCTTCACCACGTCGTCACCGCGCAGCGACAGGGTGGCGAAGCTGAAGATGATCCCGATCAGGACCAGCACCACCATGAGCTCCAGCAGGGTGAAGCCGGGCGCGCACGCACGCAGGCCCCCGCCGGGCAGGCGGGCCGATGCGCCGGATGACTGCCGGTTATTGCAGGTTCCAGTTACCGATATCGTCTTCACTGGGTTGCCGGTCGGGGCCGAGCGAGAAGATATCGATGGCGCCATGCTCACCCGGACTCAGGTAGTAATAGGGCTGCTGCCAGGGATCAAGCGGCAGGCGGTCAACGTAGCCGCCGTCTTTCCAGTTGGGCGGCTCCGGCGAGGCGGGTTTGTCAACCAGCGCCTCGAGTCCCTGGTCGGTCGTGGGATAGACGTAATTATCGAGCTTGTAGAGATTGAGCGCGGCTTCCAGTGAACGGATGTCCTGGCGGGCCTTGGTAATGCGGGCCTGGTCGGGGCGGTCCATGACCTTGGGCACCAGGATCGCCGCGAGAATACCCAGAATAACGACGACCACCATGACCTCGATGAGGGTGAAACCGGAATGCCTGCGGGTGAATTGCCTCATGAGTTAACCCTTGCTGATTGACGAACGAAAGCCGGCTGCCGCCCGGCGGTTGCAGCCTATTCTAGTGTGTTTGCCGGCACGGCAACAGACACCCCAGGGACCGGTTCGGTTCATGATAAATACAGGAAACTCATGAAAACAGCTACGCCGTCACGGTCGCTGCCGGGGAGAATCGCGCGTTCTAGTTGATCGCCAGCTGGTTGCGCACCTTCAGGGCATACAGATGCCGTTCCGCATCCACAAGGTGCTGCCCCCAGTGCAGGCGGTAGCTGGAACGCCACGCCTGGGCAGCGCGCTGCGGCCAGAGGTCATCCAGCAGCTCGAGCCCGTGCCGCAGGTCGAAATAGATGTCGGTCAGGTCATCGGCCAGGCTGCCGGACATGTGCACCGCCTCCGGCGCGGCATCAAACTCCAGCCAGTAACCGTCCCGTTCGCCCAGGACCAGGCGCAGGCGGCTGTAGAGTTCGAAACGGTCATCGAGATCGGTGTCGGTGAGCGGCATGTCCACGCTATCGTAGCTATTGAGCGCGGTAACGGCGGCATGCAGTCGCGGCATCAGCTCGAACAGGGCTTCCAGCCAGTCATTGCGTCGGGTCTGCGCAGCATCGATCAGACGGCAGAAATCGCCGGCGACGGCCACCATCTCGGAAAGCGTCTGGGGAAAGCCGCTCATGTCACAATGTCAGCAGTGAATTCATGATAGTTACCCGCCACAAAGTGCGGTCCCGGGGTGATTTCGCTGCCTCAAGTGTAGCCAAAATCCGGCCACATGCACGGTAGGCCATGCGCAGGATTGCGCACCGCACTGACTGCGGGACGTTGCGAAAACGCTAGATTTCCACCAGCTCGAACTCGTCCTTGGTTGCGCCGCATTCGGGGCACACCCAGGTATCCGGGACATCTTCCCAGCGGGTGCCCGGAGCCAGCCCCTCCTCGGGCAGGCCCTCGGCCTCGTTGTAGACGAAACCGCACACCACACACACGTATTCACGGTAAGCGCTCATTTCTTTATCCGCTTGCTGGAGAGCTCCTATTGTACGGGTCTGCCGCGCCGTGAGAAGTGGACGCATTCGCAGCACCGGCCTGTGCCGACTTCCGCTATGATTCGCACATGCACGAAAGACCCGTGGTAATCACATTCGCCGGGCATGATCCGGGCGGCGGCGCCGGTCTGCAGGCGGACATCGAGGCCCTGCTGAGCCAGGGTTGCCGCGCCGCCACGGTCATCACCGCCCTGACCGTACAGGACACCGCCGATGTGATGGCATTCCAGCCGATCGAACCCGGCCACGTGGTCAGCCAGGCACGCGCCATCCTGGAGGATATGCCGGTCAGCGCCTTCAAGACCGGCATGCTGGGCAGCGTCGACAACTGCGCCGCCATCCACAGCATCCTGTGTGACTATCCCGATATCCCGCTGGTTCTCGACCCGGTGCTGGCCTCCGGCAACGGCACGGCGCTCGCAGAGACCGGCCTCATCGATGCCGTCCGGGATCTGCTGCTGCCCCAGGCCACGATAGCGACACCGAACAGCATCGAGATCCGCCGCCTGGCGCCGGAGGCCGATACCCTGGACGCCTGCGCCATGGCCCTGCTCGATCGCGGAGTCGAATATGTGCTGCTCACGGGCACCCACGAGCCGTCCCCGCACGTGGTCAACACACTGTACCAGGGACACCAGCGTCTGGAATCCTTCACCTGGGAACGCCTGCCGCACAGTTATCACGGCTCCGGCTGCACCCTGGCCGCCAGTCTCGCCGGCCTGCTGGCACACGGACTCGACATGCTGCAGGCCTGCCACGAGGCACAACACTACACCTGGCAGGCCCTACAGGACGGCTATCGGCCCGGCATGGGGCAATACCTGCCCAACCGCCTGTACTGGGCGGAGGCCGACCAGGACAGCTGATGCGCCGCGCCGGAGTGGCCGACGGCCTCTACGTCATCACGGATCCCGGCACCCGTGCGCCGGCGCAGTTGGTGCAGCAGGTCGCGCAGGCCCTGGCCGGCGGCGCGCGACTGGTCCAGTACCGCGACAAACGGGCCGACGCGGGGGAACGCCATGCACGGGCAGCAGCACTGCTGTCGCTGTGCCGGCAGCATGGCGCCACGCTGATCATCAACGACGACATCGAGCTGGCCGCGGCGCTCGGTGCACCCGGGGTCCATCTCGGGGCCACGGATACGGCCATTGCCATTGCGCGCCAGCGCCTGGGCGCGCATGCCATCATCGGCGCCTCCTGCTATGACCAGCTGGATCGGGCCCGCGCTGCCGTGGCAGCGGGTGCCGATTACGTGGCATTCGGTCGATTCTTCGCCTCGCACAGCAAACCCGAGGCGGTCCAGGCGCAACCGGCACTGCTGATGCGTGCCCGCCGCGAACTCAACGTGCCCATCGCGGCGATCGGCGGCATCACGCCGGAAAACGGGGCCGGCCTGATCGCGGCGGGTGCCAATCTGCTCGCGGTCATTCACGGCGTGTTCGGTCAGCCGGACATCGAGGCGGCGGCCCGCGCCTATGCGCGGCTGTTCGAACCCTGACGCCCTGCGCGCCCCGACTGCGACCACAGTGCTCATGCAGGGCCACGCAGTCCCGACCGCTATCCCTGCGACCCGCCGGTACCCATGACCTGCCTCACCTTTCACTTGGCGCGCTTTATGCGACAATCCACCCTGGCCATCAATACATGAAGGAACCCGCGCCATGAGTCGCTCTCAAGAACTGTTCCACGCCGCCTGCGAGCATATCCCGGGCGGAGTCAATTCGCCGGTGCGCGCCTTCCGCGGCGTTGGCGGCGACCCGGTGTTTTTCACGCGTGGCGAGGGTCCCTGGCTGTACGACGCCGATGGCAAACGTTACATCGATTACGTGGCCTCATGGGGGCCGATGATCGCCGGCCACGCCCATCCGGACGTGATCCGCGCAGTGCAGGACATGGCTGGCAACGGCCTGGGCTTCGGCGCGCCAACCGAGATAGAAACCCGCATGGCCGAGCTGCTGTGCCGGCTGGTACCGTCGATGGACATGGTGCGGATGGTCAATTCCGGCACCGAGGCCACCATGAGCGCGATCCGCCTCGCCCGTGGATTCACCGGCCGGGACCGTATCGTCAAGTTCGAGGGTTGCTATCACGGCCATTCCGATGCCCTGCTCGTCAAGGCCGGCTCGGGTACGCTGACACTCGGTGTCCCGACCTCGCCCGGTGTCCCGGCCAGCGTCGCAGCGCACACGAGCACGCTCACCTATAACGACAGCACGGGGGTCGAGGAGGCATTTGCGTCGATCGGCGACGAAATTGCGGCCATCATCGTAGAACCCGTCGCGGGTAACATGAATTGCATACCGCCGGAGCCCGGTTTTCTGGAGACCCTGCGCCGGCTCTGCGACAGCCATGGCTGCGTCCTGATATTCGACGAGGTGATGACCGGATTCCGTGTCGCCGGCGGTGGCGCCCAGGCGCGTTACGGCGTCACCCCCGACCTGACCACGCTCGGCAAGGTTATCGGCGGCGGCCTCCCGGTCGGCGCTTTCGGCGGGCGCCGGGAAATCATGGAGCAGATCGCCCCGCTGGGACCGGTGTATCAGGCCGGCACCCTGTCCGGTAATCCGCTGTCGCTGGCCGCCGGCCTGGCCACCCTGGAACTGGCCACCGCCCCGGGCGTGCAGGAACAGCTGGACGCCAGCGCGCGCCGCCTGACGGACGGCCTGCAGGCCGCGGCCGAACAGGCGGGCATTCCTTTCACCACCAACCAGGTCGGCGGAATGTTCGGATATTTTTTCAGTTCAGATGCGCCGATACGGCGCTTCAGCCAGGTCAGCGCCTGCGACATGGAACGCTTCCGCAGGTTCTATCACGGCATGCTGGACGCGGGCGTCTATCTGGCCCCGTCGGCGTTCGAGGCCGGCTTCGTCTCCAGCGCGCACAGCGCCGACGTCATCGACGCCACGCTGGATCGCGCCGCGCAGGTGTTCAGCTCCCTCTGACATCACCCAGCCCGCCGCCCGATGGATGCGCTGCTGCAAACCTCGCTGACCTGGATTGCACAGCACCCGCATGCCTTCAACGCGGTGGTCTTCCTGGTCGCGCTGATGGAATCCCTGGTGGTGCTCGGATTGCTGATCCCGGGCGCCGCACTGCTGTTCGGCGCCGGCGCCCTGATCGCCACCGGCGCACTGCCGCTGCATCCCATCCTGATCTGGACGATCCTCGGCGCCGCCATCGGCGATATCATCAGCTTTCTCCTCGGCCGGCATTATCACCAGCGCCTGCGCGTGATATGGCCGTTCAGGCGCTATCCGGCGCTGGTCAACCGGGGTGTCGACTTCTTCGTGGATCATGGCGGCAAGGGCGTGTTCATGGCGCGCTTCATCGGCCCGCTGCGCCCGATCGTACCGGCCATCGCAGGCATGCTGAACATGGCGCCCGGACGCTTCCTGCTCATCGACAGTCTCGCCTGCCTGTTGTGGGCACCGGTGTACATCCTCCCGGGCATGGTGTTCGGCGCCTCGCTGGGCCTGGCGGCCGAGGTCGCCGGCCGGCTGGTGGTGCTGCTGGTGGTCATCGCCGCGCTGGCCTGGGGCGGCGTCTGGCTGATCGGCACGCTGATCCGGCTGCTGCAGCCGCATGCCACACATACCCTGGAGCAGGCGCTGGAATGGAGCCGGAGACACCCGCGCATCCGGCCGCTGGCGGGCTCGCTGCTCGATCCCGATCACCCGGAAGCACGCGGCCTGGCCGTGCTCTCGGTACTGTTCTTCATCACCCTCTGGCTGCTGCTGCTGATCTCGCGCCAGGTGCTGCACGGTCATGCCCTCGAGGGCATCGATGCGTATGTCTACCAGGGCCTGCACAACCTGCGCACGCCCTGGGCGGATGCGATCATGCTGTTCTTCACCCGCCTCGGCGACCGCCTGGTCCTGGCCCTGATCATCGCGGGCAGCTGCCTGTGGCTGTTCTGGCGTGGCAACAGCAAGGCCGCGCTGCACTGGCTCGCGGTCTACAGCTGCACCGGGTTGCTGACCTGGATCCTGAAAATCTCGACGCACATCACGCGCCCGGTAGCATACGACGGCAGCTACTCGTTCCCGAGCAGCCACACCAGCATGAGCGTGGCGGTATACGGCTTTCTCGCCCTGCTGGTCGCACGCGAACTGCCGCAGACTCGGCGCTGGCTGCCCTATTTCAGCGCAGGCGTCCTGATCGTCACGATCAGCCTGTCCCGACTATACCTTGGCGCACACTGGCTCTCCGATGTACTGGCGGGACTCAGTCTGGGGATTTTCTGGGTGGCGCTGATCGGTATCGCCTACGATCGGCACCCGGCACCGCCGTTGCGCACCCGCCCCCTGCTGGTGACGGGCCTGCTCCTGCTGATTGCTGCCGCCAGCTGGCAGACCCGGCTCTCCGACATTGATAACGAACTCGCACATTACACGCCTCCGAACTCCATACAGCGGATCAGCGGCCGCACCTGGCGCACCAGCGGCTGGGAGACCGCTCCCGCCTTTCGCATCGACCTCGAGGGTCGGAACGAGCAACCGCTCAACTTCCAGTGGGCCGGCACGCTGCAATCACTGCAGCAGGCGCTCACCAGGACTGGCTGGCATCCCGCCCCGGCGTTGAGTCCGCTGACAGCGATGAGGTGGCTCGCGCCCGCCCCCGCCATCGATGAACTGCCGGTGCTGCCCGAGGTGAACGACGGCCGCCACCAGCAGCTGCTGTTGCTCGGACCGGCCGGCGCGGATCCGCGTCAACGGACGGTCCTGCGTCTGTGGCCGTCCCATATGCAGCTCCTGGATAGCGGCTACCCGGTGTGGGCCGGCAAGGTCTCGACCCTCTACCTGGAGGATGGCCTGCCGTTGATCACCTACCTGCGCTCCGCAACCGACTACACGGCACCGCTGCAGCTGCTCGAGTCCGCCCTGCATCAGAATCCGCACATCAGCACGCTGCTGCGTAACCGCGTGGCTTCCGTACCGGGTATCCAATGGCAGGGCGAGGTCCTGCTCGGCTGGGAGCACTGACCAGCTTCAGACGACGTCAGCGCAAGCCTCGATGCCACGCCGGCTGCGGATCGCACGCTGCATATGCTCAAGCAGCACCTTGCTGTTGAACGGCTTGGTCAGATAACTGAACACGCCGCGGCCTGCCGCATCGAAGGCATCCGGGATCGTTCCATGCGCCGTCAGGATCAGCACCGGCAGATCGGGATCGCGCGCATGCAGGCGATCGAACAACGCCATGCCGTCCATCCCGTCCATGCGCAGATCCGTGATCACCAGGTCGGGCTGGAACAGCGGATGCTGCGCGAGCGCCTGCTCCCCGCTCTCCACGGCGAGCACGTTGTAACCCGCAGCCGACAGCCGCATGGACAGCAAGCGCAGCAGACTGCGGTCATCATCCACCAGCAGGACACGCGGCTGCGGCACCGTCATGACTGCAGCCTCGGCGCACGGTGCTGCCGTACCATGCCCGCATCAGGGCACATTCTTGACCACCTCGGCCGAGTACGCACTCTCCAGGCCGCCGGTATCGTAGGTTGTCATAACCAGGTAATACGTTCCGCTCGCCAGGTTCGCGACCTTGGCGCTGCGCGCCGCGCCATCGGCGATGGTACTGCTGTTCGGATAGTCGCCGCGCCGGTTGCCGTAATAGATGCGGTAGCCGGCGATCGCCGACAGTGTCAGCGGCGTACCGTCACTGCGCGCGACTGGCGCCACCCAGTTTACGGTGAAGCTGCCGGTCGCGGCGGCAGTGCCACCGCTGCTCGCACTACCCGCCGTCGCGGTCGAGCCACTGCTCGTGCCACTGGAACTGCTGCCCGTACCACTGCCCGATGCGGTAGCCGTCCCGCCCGTACCCCCGGTCGCGGCGGTGCCGCCTGTGCCCGTAGTGCTGCCGGAACCCGTAGTGCTGCCGGAGGCCGTGGCGTTCGACCCACCGCCCGAGGTGGCGCCACCGGAAGCCGCCGTGGTCACCCCGGTATCGCCCTGGGCAAAGACGACCTGGTTGATCTGGGTGAGATTGGCGTTCGAGGTACCGGCAACCCTGCTGCTGGCGGTGGCAAGACTGTTCGTGGTGTTCGCCGGCAGCACGCTGGCCACCGCACTTGCCGTGCTGTTACCGGTGAGTGTGCCGACCTTCTGTTCGATGCTCGCAACCGTCGCGCTGCTGTCCAGCACCTGCGCGGCAGCCAGCGCGGTCTCCGCCTGCTGGATCATCGTGCCACTGATCCGCACGCTGCCGCTGAGCTGGGTATCACCGACACCCGCGTGCGTGCTCTTGATCGACTGGTCGATCACGCCCGTGGCAATCACGCCGCCGACCCGCAGATTGTTGCTCATGGCCTCGACCAGCACCTGCGCGGATACCACGTTGGCCACCGCCGATACCGTCGCGTCCGTACCGCTCGCGCCGAGGCCGTCCACGAAACCGTCGACCAGATCCGCCGCCAGGGCCGTCATGACGCTGTTGCCCCCGATGGTCCTGCCGGTCGCCCTGATCAAGTCGCGGGTGCGCCGCACCAGCTCGCCCAGTGACTCGCTGGCCTTGACGAGGTTTGCCTCATTCCCAGCAGTAAGGCTCGATGTGATCGGATTCAGCAGTGTGCTGGAATCCAGCCCGAATCCCAGTCGCTCGACTACGACACTGCGCGCCGTGTTCATGTTGCTGGCCGTCATACCACCCGGCATACGGTCCGCGATGTAGACGATCAATGTACTGAAGGGATTGATATTGGCGATGCGGTCCGAGGTCCGCCGCACCACCGAGACCAGATTGAAATCAGGCGCCTGCCCTGTGACCAGGTCGATGCCACCTTTGGCGACCAGGCGTAACGGATACTGACTGGCCTGCACCTGCAGGTCCTTGCTGTAACTCGCCGCACGGTCGCTGACGACGGTGCCGAGCAAGGCACCACTGGCGTCATAGACGCTGATCGTTGCGCCCGTAACCGGACCGTCGCCGACGCTGCCGCTGATGGTCACATCCAGCGTCGCCGCGCTCGTCCCGCCGCCACTGGCGGTGGTGCCGGTCGCGGTAGCGCCTGTCGACTGTGGCGCCGTCGTGGTATCCGTGACGTTACCGCCGTTACAGCCTCCCAAAGCCGCTGCAAGCAGCAGGAGCAGGAGCACACGGTGAATGCTGTAACGCAACCGCTGCGTCGCGGTTGATGGTAGTGAAAGCATGTCAAACGCCCCGGCTGCACGCCGCCTCGCAATTTTTTGAGGCTACTTGCAAGGACGATGCCAAGCAGATCGCTCCAGTCCGGGCGTTCCGAATCGCCCCGCCGTAGCGAATAAATACTTTTTATATCAATTAGTTGAAAAGGCCGGGTCAGACGGCCCTGATCCGCAGTTACCGAAACACCCCACCCTGCTTCGGGACTGCCTGCTGATCGCGCCGAAGATATCGGCCGCACCCGGAATTATTCATTCTAATTCATGGAGTTGAATCAAACCGGCGGCGCGGTTACACAGCGCCGCATCAGCACGGGCCGCCACCGCCAGCCGGCCGGCTGTCTCCGTACGGATACGTTTATTTTTATCTGCTATCAGATACTTATGCAGATGCCGTGATTGAGTGTCCACAATCGACGACAGCCAAAACCGGCGACGCCACAGCCGTCGGCAACCGGCGTTGGCAATCAGGAACTGACCGACTTGAACTGAGGCGGACTGAGTTGATGCTTGTGCAGGAGCTTGTAGAACTCGGTGCGGTTGCGCTTGGCGATGCGGGCCGCCTGCGCCACGTTACCGTTGGTGATCTGCAGCAACTGGGTGAGATAGTCACGCTCGAACTGGTTACGCGCATCGGCGAAGGAGGGAATATCCGCGGACTCGTTGCGCAGCGCCCGCTGCACCAGACTGGCAGGTATCAGCGGTGTCGTGGACAATGCCACCGACTGCTCGACGACGTTGTACAGCTGGCGGACATTACCCGGCCAGGCGGCGTACAGCATCGCCTCCTGCGCCTCGGGCGAGAATCCGCTGATACCGCGCTTTTGTGCATCCGGAAACTGGCGCAGGAAGTGATTGGCGAGCAGGATGATGTCCTCGCGCCGCTCGGCCAGCGATGGCAGCTCCAGATTGACCACATTGAGCCGGTAATACAGGTCCTCGCGAAAGGTGCTTTCCTCGACGGCCTGCAGCAGGTCCTGGTGCGTGGCGGAGATGATGCGCACGTCCACGTCGACGTTACCGGTCGAGCCGACCGGACGGATGACGCGTTCCTGCAGCGCCCGCAGCAGCTTGACCTGGAAACTGAGCGGCATGTCGCCGATCTCGTCCAGGAACAGCGTGCCGCCCTCGGCGGCACGAAACAAGCCGGGATGGTCGCGGGTGGCGCCGGTGAAGGCCCCCTTGACGTGCCCGAACAACTCCGATTCGAACAGGGTTTCGGGAATGGCGCTGCAGTTGAGCGCCACGAACGGCCGCGCTGCGCGCGGGCTCGCGTTATGGATGGCGCGCGCGAGCAGTTCCTTGCCGGTACCGCTCTGTCCCTGGATCAGGACGCTGGCATCGCTGTCCGCGATCAGGCGTGCCTGGGTGAGCAGGTTCTCCATCAGCGGGCTGCGCGTCACGATCGCGCTGCGCCACGCCTCGGATTCCGCATCCGGCTGGCTGATCGGGACATCACCGGTCAGCTTGAGTGCCCGTTCGACATGCTCGAGCAGTACTTTGCTGTTGAACGGCTTGGTAAGATAGCTGAATACGCCGCGGCTGGTCGCGTCGACGGCATCCGGGATGGTGCCGTGCGCGGTGAGGATCAGCACCGGCAGTCCGGGGTTGCGCTTGTGCACCTGGCCGAACAGCGTGATCCCGTCCATCCCCGACATCTGCAGGTCAGTGATGATCAGCTGCGGACGGAACAGCGGCAGCTGCGCCAGCGCCTGCTCCCCGCTCTCGACCGCGCTAACCGCGTAACCGGCTGCCGACAGGCGCATGGACAGCAGCCGCAGCAGGCTGCTGTCGTCATCTACCAGCAGGATTCTTGGCTTCTCACTGTTGCTCATTTTCGATTACCGCCGGGGCGTCCCGGCTCTGTATGTTCTGTTCAATCGTGGTCAGGGCCTGCAGCTGCTGCTCGAGCTCCTCGATGCGCCGATTCTGCTCGGTCACCTGCTTCCACAGTATACTCAGCTTGCGGGCGGACTGTCCCTGCTCGTCCAGCATTTGCTGCAGCACGACGACCATCTCCCGATCGGCCGCAGCTTCCGGCAGCGGATCAACCTCATCCAGCAGGCGGCGTGCACGCCGGATATCGCGCACCGACTCGCCGCCCAGGGTCATCAGCAGCACCAGGCGCATCCGGTTATCGATGTTGGGCTTTGCGGCAAAGGACCGCTCCCAGTCTTCTAGGATCTGCTGCTGCTGTTCCGGCGATTTGTCCCGCACCCCATGCAGCGCCTCCAGCCAGATGTTGGCACCGGACCTGCCATCCACCACCGGCGCCAGCACGGCGGCGCGATAGGGCTGCAGCTCAGCACATCCGCAGAGGCCTGCCAGCAATGCCAGCAGCACGAACGTCCGTTTCGATATCATGCGGCTTGCTCCAGCGGCAGTATGACGCGCAGACTTGCGCCCTTGCTTTCCGATTTTAGCACGGTGATATTGCCCCCGTGCGCCTGCGCGTACTCCCGCGCGATCGAGAGTCCAAGACCGGTACCGCGCACCGCACCCTTGTCGGCTGGCGCGCCCTGATAGAAGGCCTCGAACACCAGCTCCTGCTCCGCATCCGGTATACCCGGACCGGCATCGGTCACCTTGATGATGGCGTATTTCCGGTCAGCGATCAGCGAAATCTGCAGCTCACCGCCGTCCGGCGAATATTTGATGGCATTGGATACCAGATTATCCACCATGACTCGCAACTTCTCGCGATCGCCCATGAGCCTGACCGGATGCAGGCGAAGTTTCGGCACGACCTGGCGCGCGATCATGGCCATCCGGTGATCGGCCAGCACCTCCTCGATCACCACACCGAGATCCACCTGCTTGCGCACCAGCCCGGCCGAGCGGGAACGCATGATACTGAAATTGAGCAGGTCCTCGATCAGCTTCTGCAGCTGCAGACTGTTGTCATGGAGTATGTCCACGATCTCACGCTGCTGCTCGTTCAGCTCGCCGGCCACCTGTTCACGCATCAGTTCGGCACCCTCGCGGATGGCTGTCAGCGGGGTCTTCAGCTCGTGGGAAATGTGCTGCAGGAATTTCTTCTTGTCCTGCTCCACCTCGAGCAGGCGACTGCGCAGCCAGTCGAGCCGCTCGCCGAGCTGCTGCAGGTCACGCGGGCCGGTGATCTCGGCAGACTCGGAAAACTTGCCGTCGCCCAGCCGGCGGATTGCGTTATCGATCTGGCGGATGGGGCGCGAGATCAGAAAGGCGAAAATACTGGTCAGTATCAGCACGGAAGGCACGAGCGCCACTGCCTGGATGACCAGGGTGCGCTTCACTTTTTCCGATTCGTTCTGCATCTGTTCCACGCCGTGGGTGATCAGGTCCTGATTCTCCAACAGGATCTGCTGCGCCATGCGGCTGAGTTCGATGAACGAAGGCAGGGCATCGTTGGTTTCCGGCGCGTCATGCGGATACGTCAGCAACACGGTATGCAATTCGTCCTCGGCGATGCGCAATTCCTCGAGCAGGTTGCGCTGTCCCGGCGCCAGCTCGAGCGATTCCAGCCCTTTGGCCGTATCCACGAAGCGCGTGTGGTTTTCCTTGTACACCCCGAACAGGACATCATCGCCAAGCACCTGATACTGGCGGGCATTGCGCTCCATGGCCTTGATCGCCTCCATCAGTGTCTGACTGCCCTGGGTGGCGAATACGCTTTGCAGCAGGGCCTGCTGACCGTGCGTCACCAGGCGGTCGACCGAAATGGTTGCCACCACCAGGGCAACGATCAACGGCAGTGCCACCAGTGAAAAGCCGGTCAATATGAGCCGGAGGATGGATTTTGGCTGGAAAAAACTCACGGGAAGAATGTCAGTACGTTGCGTATACCGGATTACACAACTGGAACAATGCGGATCTTGCGGCCGCTCTCCGGCCGCAGGCTGGCGCCAAGTCTAGCAGAACAATCGTATCTGCAGCAGACGCAACGGCCCGATAACCCCACTGTTGCAGGGGATGCTTCTGATCCGGGTGCAGGCTTTGCACCCGCCGCGGGTCGTTGCAGCGGGCACGATGCAGCTACACAGAAGCCGGTTGACTGGAGCGAGTTTCAGGATGACATGCGGACGCGATCGCTGCGAACATGCGCCAACGGCCCGGCGTCACGATGCCCCGTCACTGCACGGTCTTGATCACGGGAGACGACTTGGCGCCCTCCAACCCGTTGCTGTCATAGGTACTGAGCACAACATAGTAGGAACCCAGCGCCAGATCCGTGATTGTAGCCGTCGTGGCCGCTCCGTCAGCGATTTCGACCGTATTGCTGTATGCGCCGGGCGTCGTACCGTAGTAGAGCCGGTAGCCGCCTATTTCTGACAGCGACAGTACCGTGCCATCGGCACGTTGCGTCGGCGCTACCCAGCTCAGTGTCATAATGCCGGTTTGAGCCGGCGCGGCCGTCACCTGGATGGCGAATGCCGCCAGGCTGGTCGTGTCGGTGCCGTCGGTCACCGCGATCCGGATCCCGCTGTAGCTGCCCACGTCTGTCGCGCCCGGCGTACCGCCGAGTCGCCCGGTCGTGTTGCTGAAGCTGGCCCAGGCCGGTTTGCCGCTGATGCTGAAGCTCAGGCTGTCGCCGTCCGCATCGCTCGCCGTGGGCTGGAACTGGTAACTGCTGCCCGCCTGGACCGCACCTGCGGGGCTGCCCCCGATCGCCGGCGGCGTGTTCCCGGCCGAGGTCGGCGGCGGCGGGGTGCTGCCGTCCAGCGCCACCACCTGGTTGATGGCGACCTGATCGGTCGTACTGGCCAGGGCGACCTGGTTTGCGGCGCCGGTCAGGACCAGACCGCCACTGGCCGGGAGCGCTGCGCGCGCTGCGCTCGGCAGGATACCCGGGGCAAGACCGGCGACACCGGTCGCCAATGTCTTTACCTCGGTGCCGGCATCGAGCACCTGCGCCGCAGCCAGCGCAATACGGGTCTGCTCGATCAGCTGGCCGGTAACTGTCACACTCTCGGTCAGCTGTGCAGTCGTAATATCGGGCCTGGCGATGGCGATGGCCTGGTCGATGGTGGAGGTCGCGACAACACCTCCGATGCGCAGTCTGTTGGTGAGGGTTTCTACCAGCACCTGCGCGGATACCACGTTGGCAACGGATGCCGTAAGTGCGTCCGCAGCGGCACCGCCCTGGCCGTCGACACTGCCGTCGACCAGATCGGCTGCCAGCGCTGCCATCACCGTGTCGCCGCTGACCGTACCACCGCTCGCCATGATCGCGTCGCGGGTACGCCTGATTGCCTCTCCCAGCGCCTCACTCGCCTTGACCAGATTCGCGGCGTTGGCCGATGTTATCTCGGCAGTGATCGGATCGGGCACGGCAGTTGCGTCGAGGCCGAAGCCCAGTTCACGCATGACGATAATGCGCGCTGCCTCGACATTGTTGCTGCTGAGCCCGCCGGGCGCCCGCTCGGCAAGCATGACGATGAGCGTGCTGAACGGATTGATGTTGACCTGCCTGTCGGACGGATTCCGCATGACCGAGGACATCTCGAAGTCGGGTGCCGCACCCGTCACCAGGTCGGTACCCCCGCTGACCACCAGGCGCAGCGGGTACTGGTTACCCTTCACTTTCAGTGTGGACCTGAAACTTGCGGAACTGTCGCTGGTCATGCTTCCCAGGACCTCGCCGCTGTTGCTGTAGACCGTGATCGTGGCACCGATCACCGGACCGTCACCGACACTCCCGCTGATCACGACATCCGCCCCGACAACAGACACGGATTGCGCAGGCGCATTCTCATCGAGCACCTCCAGGCACCCTGCCAGGGGCAGCGTGAGCAACACCCCCAGCATCGACCACTTGAGGAAGCTCCATGTCTTGTGCCATGCCGTCATACGCGCAATCTCCATGCGCCCGGCCAGACTGGCCGGGCAAGGCAATAGATACCGGGAAAACCCTTGAAGTATCTTGGGAGAATTCAGGCGTGGCGGGCGTGTCTGTTGCCACAGCGACGCTGTGCCTCAGATCACAAAACCGGATTAATATCAGGAGAATGCCGTCCCCGACAGTACAGCTGCCAGGGACTGGGGGATACAGCAGGGTTATGGCTGCAGGCAGCCCGGCGATGGATTCAGCCGCGGAGGTCCGGCGCGCGCAGTCAGGCCGCTGGCTGCCAGCGGAGAATCAGCAGGCTAGCGCGCACCCTTGCCCAACAGCACCACTTCGGCCGTCTGCAGGAGCACGAGCGCATCGAGCAGGATGCTGTAGTTCTTGACGTAATAGAGGTCGTACTGCAGCTTCTCCAGCCCGTCTTCCTCGGAAGCCCCGTAGGAATAGCGTATCTGCGCCCAGCCGCTGAGACCCGGTTTGACGCGATGCCGCTCGTTGTAATAGGGAATCTTCTCGGCCAGGCGCTGCACGAACTCCGGCCGTTCCGGCCGCGGGCCGACGAAACTCATGTCGCCGCGGAGGACGTTGAAGAGCTGCGGAATCTCGTCGATGCGAAACTTACGCAGCAGCGCACCGACGCGGGTGATGCGGGAGTCGTTCTTCGTGGCCCAGCGCGCCACGCCGTCCTGCTCCGCGTTGACCAGCATGCTGCGGAACTTGTAGATCTGGAAGGGAAGGCCGTTCTCACCCACCCGGGTCTGGGTGTAGAACACCGATGCCTTGCCCCGGCTCTCGATCAGCAGCGCGAACATGACGAGCAGCGTGATCGGTGCGACGATCGGCGCCAGCATCAGCACGGCGGCGATGTCGAACAGCCGTTTCCACATACGCCGGAAGTGGCTGACCCGGAAACCGCTGGACAGGAAGATCCAGCTCGGCTGTACGATGTCCAGGCGCACCTTGCCGGTATGCCGCTCGAAGAAGGTGGGCAGGTCGACGACTTCCACGCCGCCCATCTTGCAGTCCAGCAGATCGTGCACCGGCAGCCCCTTGCGGCGATCGTCCATGGCCAGCACGATCACATCGACGTTCTTTTCGGCGACATACTTCGCCAGCGCACCCTGGGTATTCACCAGGCTGAGGCTCTTGGCCTGCTCGTGATCTCCTGGTACCGGCATGTAGCTGATGATATTCAGCCCGTCGAGTTCGCCCGCCGACTGCGATTGCTTGACGAGCCCGGCGCTCCTGCCGTCACCCAGTATCAGCACACGCAGGCGCAGATCGTAGGTTCTCATGATGTTCATGAACGCCAGCCGTACGGCCATGATGCTGACAAAGCTCACGAAGACGGCCAGTGCCAGCGCGCCGCGGCCGAGGAAGAACGTCGGCACGATGTAGTAGGTCAGACTCAGAATGACCAGGCCGGCCACCAGGCTGCTGGCGATGCGCACGGCCAGCTCGCTGAGCGACTTTTGCGACTGGCGTTGATAGGCACCGAAGGCGATCAGACTGGAAAGCATGATCGCCGCATAGACGAAGGCGCTGTGTGTGTACGAACTGACCGCCTCGTGCCAGGGCATGTCAAACAGGCGCAATTCGATACCGACATAGAACGAAGCGAACAGGACGATCAGCTCGATCACGCCCAGGAGGACAAACTCGGTGGGTATGTGATGCCGGAATACCTCGGTGGAGTGCGAGAAGAAACGTACGTTCCCCTTGTGCGAGGTGCGCTCCTGCCGCCCCGCCTCGTCACGGGATCGAGGTGTGTTATCTGGCATTTGATCTATTCCGCAATATTTTGAAAAATGTCAAAATTGCTCATGCCGGATGGCAATCCAAATATACTTATCTATTTGTATTTTAAATAGATTAGTGGCGTCAGTCAGGAGCCGCCGTGAAACCTTGGCGAGTTCGTATATTGCTTTGCGCCTGGAAAGTGGCAATAAGTCTCTTCAATATATCCGAAACGGGGAAATAAACAATTCAGACAAAAGTATTAGAGAACCAGTATCCCCGTTTCAGAAATCTGTTTCCAAGTCACCCAACCATGTGCGCAGACTGCCGAGGACCAAAGGTACCGCTTGCATACCAGACGAAGAACGCATGACGCATCAACTGAGGTACAGCCTTGCTTGTTTTACGACGCAACTATCGGCTGCAGTTTGAAATTTCCTTAGGAGATGGCCATTGATTTGCATTCACCACGTACAGCCACACAACCTGCGGTATATGCTCTGGAGTATCACCCCGCAAATTACGGTACCATGCGCGCAGCGGGCAATACTCGCGCCAACATCACTACAGACAGCAAATCAATCCGAATCAGTTCACAGCCTTGCTATCGGATCACCGAACATGCAACTTACTGCTCAGTCACGATTGCGCGTTAACCTCTGCCCGTCCATACGACGGTCTCCCCTACTGACCTCTTCTCTGCCCGCGACAGCCGTGCATGGTATGCCATTTATGACCATCACAACTAGACAACAAATAGTGTAAAGGATTCTGACATTAAATGTGCGGAATAGCTGGCATTGTCACTCAGGATGTTTCAAGGTATCAATCAGCTCTGGACGGCATGGTTGCCGCGCTCAACCATCGCGGCCCTGATGGCCATGGAAAGCTTCTGTTTCAAAATTGTGGCCTCGGGCACACGCGACTGGCAATTATAGATCTTGCAACCGGGCAACAGCCAATGCCAAGCAGCGATAGATCAGTCGCTGTGACATTCAATGGTGAGATCTATGGTTTCAGGGATATCCGCAGAAACCTGAAAGAATATCCATTTCAAACCACCTCTGACACCGAGGTAATACTGGCATTGTACGATAGGTACGGGGACACGATGATGTCTCACCTGCCAGGGATGTTTGCTTTTGCAATCTGGGATGATAAGCGCCAGCAATTGCTCTGCGGCAGGGACCGGTTTGGGGAAAAGCCGCTTTACTACGCACAAACCCCAGATGACACCTTTGTTTTCGCCTCGGAGATCAAGGCCATCCTTGCTTCCGGACTAATAGCGCCGGAGATAGACCAGGCTGGACTAGTGCGCTATTTGCGACGCGGTTATCCATACTCGGATGGTTCCATTTACCGCAACATTCAGGCTGTTCCGCCTGCGCACATGCTGATACTACGAGAGGGTAAGGTCAGCATTCAGCCTTATTGGCAATTACCTCCAACGGAAACCCGTTACTCGTTATCGGAAGCAGCTGAAAGGTTCCACCACCTGTTTGACCAGGCTGTAAGCCGCCAGTTGGTTTCCGACGTTCCTGTTGGCGCATTTTTAAGCGGTGGACTAGATTCCACAACCGTCGTCTGCTCGGCAAGCCGTGTGAAACCGGACTTGAAGACATTCTCCTTCGACTTCCTTGGTAGCCACAGTGAAATCGAGTTCGCCCGCACAGTCGCGGCTGCGCGTTCCACGGACCATGTAGAACTGAGCGCCGATGCAGTACCGGTCGCCGACTTACTACTGAAAATGCAGGATGTGTATGATGAGCCGTTTTATGACTCATCGAATATCGCCACTTATCTCCTCTGCGAGCTTGCGAGCAAGCACACGAAGGTCGCACTGACTGGTGACGGCGCAGACGAGCTGCTTGGCGGATACCCTTGGTACCAATACTATCCAACCACTGCAGGACGCCATGATCATCTTTTCCTACGGTGGACCGCAGCGCGCATCATGGCGCGCGCCGCACGAATTTTACAGACGAAAAGCGCGCACCGACTTGAAACCAGGAATATTCGACTCCAGCTGCAGTATCGATACCCTTCTGCACTAACCGCACACCAGAACACCATGTCGATAATATGCGATCGCGAGTTATTATCATTCGGTATCACGCCACAACCATCGCGCCATTATGTATCTGCAGACTGTGCAGAAAGCCCGGCTGATGCCGCACTCCGCGACGATGTTACCGACTACATGCCGAGCGACATCCTGATCAAAACCGATCGCGCTGCCATGGCGCATGGACTCGAACTGAGAGCTCCATTCCTCGATACCGAACTCGCACAGTTTTGCATCTCATTACCAGCCAGCTTCAAGATCTCTGACTCATCTGACAAGATATTACTTCGCACCGCATTTGCGCAAGAATGGCCAGCATCAATCAGAAACCGGCAGAAGCAAGGATTTGGTGCACCAATATTGTCATGGCTTGCAAGAGACGACATGAAGGCGCTTGCGGCGACTCTCCTATATAGCAGCAACTCAAGACTCTATGACTTCCTCGACTACAACGGCACCAGGAACTTTTTGAGCAAATCCTCGGATATTCAGACATGGCAGCTCATCAACCTGGCCGCTTGGCTGCAAAGGCATTGATGATGTGATGAAATCGTTCAACGAAAGATCTCAACAAGCCGCGATGCAATCTCGACATCACAGCAATACCCCTTACATGGAGGCAAGCAACAACACCAGCAACGGCTACCCCAAAACAAACGCTGCAGTATTTTTCGCGTTTTTAACATACATCATTTATATCTACCTGGAAGTTGGCTATCGCATCCCATTTTTAGGAGAAATTCGCTTTCAAATGATTCTAGGGGCGCTGCTGGTTCTGACTGCCCTGCCAATACAGTTGTCCAAAAAGGAAAAAGCCAAATCCGGAATCTTTGGCTGGACAGCGCTGCTAATTTTTTTAATGACATTGATGACTTTTTTGTCAGCCGACGTTTCACACTCAAGCACTGTATATTTCGATCGCGTCATCAAGTTTTCCATGTTTGCGCTCATGATCGCAGCGTTTGTAAATAACCCAAGGGAATTGAAATGGTTTATTGCGGCGTTTCTACTTGCATGCATGAAAATGGGACAAGAGGGATTCGTGGGAACAATTACGGGTTCGATGATCTGGGAGAACCAGGGCATTCCCAGGCTTTGGGGTTCTACCCCTATATATTTTCACCCCAACTCCTACTCAGGCATGGCAGTAGGCACCCTCCCGTTTGTTTTATACATGTATCCGTTAGTATCAAAATGGTTCAAGCTGGCACTGCTCGCATTGGCCGCTCTCGCGGCAAACATCATTATTTTTACTGGCTCGCGGACCGGCTATGTTGCAGTAGCATTTGGCGTCGGCCTAATAATTAAACGATCCAAGAACTCCTGGAAAACCCTCTTCTGGATAGCCGCGATCTCAATCGCTCTGATTCCAGCAATTCCGCATGATTATTTGGACAGATTTGACTCAATATTTACACTTCATGAAAAGGAAGGCAAATCCTCAGAAACGCGGATACAAATCATCAAAGACGCTTGGGAGGTTTTTAAGGAAAACCCCCTGGGTATCGGCGTAGGGGCATTTCCGATCGTAAGATCACAGAAATTCGGCAGAAGCCAGGATACGCATAACCTCTATTTGGAAGTCGCCACCAACCTTGGTATACAAGGGCTGATAACTTTTCTAGGATTTATATACGTATTACAAAAATCTCTCAACACCCTGCAATCGAACATCGAGACACAGATCAAGCGACTAAAGGAAGTAATGGATCGAGAAAACGCGAATGATAACCCAACATACCTGGAGCATGTGGCGGATCTCAAATGGATGAATGCCACTGCCCAGGCGGTTTACATGTTCATTTTCCTCAGATTGGTATTAGGCTTGTTCGGAATGGATCTCTACGAGATATATTGGTGGTTCGCACTTGGTCTGACTGCGGCCTTACTCAACATGGAACTGCATGCTCGGAAAAGAACAGAATTGCTAACCGCGAAATTGCAGGCTTGAGATAAGCACAGCACAGTCGACTCCAACCCGTATCCCTGCGACTCATACGTCCACCCATACCGCCATCCTTGTTTTACGCACACGTAATTTAAAGCGTCACGATCGACCCAAAACCTTGCATAACCAGAGTTTCAGCAATACCTTCTTGTTACTGTATTCCGGTGAAAAGGCTAATATTTCCTGATAAACATTCCGCGCATCCCGGCACTTTCGCTCTTCGATACATCTATGTATATAGTTTTCGTACACACTGATACGCCGCTCCATCAGCACTTCAATCTCACTCTCCGAGATCTTTGCAGTACGAACCACCCGATCCATCTGGTTACTCCAGAAGTGATGCGCAGACGGGAATCGCTCTGTCGTGCGGCGCTCTAGACTACCCTTCCTAATTCGATAGGAATGCAACACTACATCGAGGAAATAGAAGCTAACAGATTTAAGCGCCAACCTTAGCCACAAATCTATGTCCTCTATGCAGGTCAGAGCCTCATCAAACGGATTATCCTTTAACACATAATCGCGCGTCATCACACCTGACGTGCCGATGTAGTTACTTGTATTCAGCGCCATATAAAGCTTGTCTGCGCCAAGCTGATAGACATTCTCCCCCCTTGCATGAAGAATGCCGCGGAAACTCTCGTATTCGCGTAAATAATCCGGTGTAAGGACGTTTCCGCTCGCGTCGATGCTTCGAAAATTGGTTGAAAGCAGTTCCATATCCGGATACTTCAAAAACATGGAAACTTGCGTTTCGAGTTTTTGAGGGAACATAATGTCGTCAGAATCAAACAGTGCGATCAAGCCACCAGCTGCCTGTGCAATTCCGATGTTGCGAGGTCTAGATGGTCCACCGTGATTCTCCGTACGTATGACCGTGATGTCATTACCGTATTTCGCCAACACGGAAGGAGTATCATCAGTGGATCCATCATCAACCACTATAATTTCTACGTCCTGATACGACTGGCGCAATACTGAATCTATCGATTCCGGCAGGTATCTGGCGTTGTTATAAGTAGGAATGATGACACTGACTTTGGGCTGTACATTCATGGCTCAGGTATACCGGGTTGGCATGCATCATTATTGATAATGCCCTGAAGATACACGAATTCTACAATATTCAAATGAAGTATCATTTTACGTACGAGTGATTATGCGAAATATAACTGCGCATGCCGCCACAAATCCAGCATCATGTATGGCCTGCACTCTGTAATGGCCTCAGGAGGTCGGCAGCACACTTGAAACGACCAGCACAGCTTCGCCGCAATATCCCTGGAGTTCAAAACACGCTCAGCACCTGCACACCGACAACACCCTGCATACCTGTCCCCCTGCAGCCAAGGCAACCCTCATAGCCAACACGCCGACCTTCACATACTTACTCTGGATGCTGCTGGAAAGCGATATTTCGTATAACCGAGAATCAGGGATGGCTCGTACTACTTGCAGATCAGCACTTATCAGACTTGTATACGGAACAACTGCGGAATCACATCTCCCAAAAAAAAGACCGGGGCTCTGATAGCCCCGGTCATTACCACTTTCAGGTTTATTGTATGCCGGAAGGAGGCAGCGGTGGACTGACTACCGAGCTTCCGTCACCGCATCCTATCGGCTGAGTAGACACGACGACATTATCGATCAGCTCCCCCACATTGGAGTGGCTGCCGTCATGGTGATACAAGCCCAACCATAGATTCTCCAGTTTCAGCGCGGCCGTCGTCCTGATCCAGAGATCACTGTAGTTACCCAGCAGCTCCGAATCGAGCCAGAGCGCAAACCGGCCATTTGCCGCCTGGCCACTGGATGTCGGCGTCCCCATATCCACCATTTCTTCCACACAATACCATCTACCGGCCTCTAGACTCGGCATCGTCGCCTGTGGCAGATGTTGCGGCTTCGTGCAGTAGGAAGAACCATACACACAGGGTAACGAGTCACCCCAGCAACTGCCATTGGGATCGCTGCAGTCCTGGTACATGCCGCGGTAGTAGCTGTAGGCAAATGGCTGCGCAGAGCCCGCCTCGTATTGGACGTAGAAACCCGCCCTGTCGCTACCGGTTGGCTGGATTCCAGACTGCCCTACAAGGTCTCTGCCACCAGCCGCTAATCCGCCACCGTGGTTCTGCGCATTGAAGTCGAAGCCTGCTTCGTACTTGAAGTACCAACGGGTGTAGAGCTTGTCATAGCTGCCGGGCAATACCTTGATTACATCTGAAATGCCCGACTGCCCGGATGGCACCCTGAAGCGCATCACGCTATTGGATGCATCCCCGCTGGGACCATTATCCGATATCACCTGGTTCTCCGAATCGGGATTTCCATCATAGTCATCGAAATTCGACTTGGGATTGGGTCCTTCAAAGTCCTCGCAGAACACCGTTCCCGCGGGAGGATTCGCGCATTCGGAGCTGGCAATTGCACCAACCTGGCTTGAGCTACTGCCACCTGTGGTACTGCCGCCCGTGGTACTGCCGCCCGTGGTACTGCCGCCCGTGGTACTGCCGCCCGTGGTACTGCCGCCCGTGGTACTGCCGCCCGTGGTGCTACCGCCCGTGGTGCTGCCACCCGTGGTGCTGCCACCCGTGGTGCTCCCACCCGTCGTGCTACCGCCCGTCGCGCCTCCAGCCTGGGAGGTACCTGCCGCGCCGATTACGACTGGATAGCCTGAATTGTTGACATTACCATTGGCATCCACGATGTACAGGTAAGCCGTCGATCCTGAATTGAATGCGCCCGTATTTACCGTCACACTGATCGAACTCGCAGACCAAGCCGAAGGCACCTGCATTTCAAATTGGTCTGACCCCGAGTAGGTTGGTGCATTACCGAGCATTACGCGGGCAAAAGATCTGTCGACATAAATGTCATCCATCCACCATGCCATGCTGGGCGGTGAATTGCCACCGCCATCGAATCCTATTTTCCACAACTCGTTGATCTGATAGGAACACGACGATGTCCAAGATGAGTTAGACACTATCTTACCATTCACTCTTACTATGTATTTCTTTGCAGCCGTATCGAACCATGCCTCATAAAAAAGCCATTCGTTGGGGCTGTTGCCTGTAGTAGCCCACACCAGCGTGCACTCAGTACCAGAACCAACTAAGTAATTGTGCATCTGCGTCCAGGAGAAAGTATGGCCCGTCAGGTCTGAAGAATCAGACAGTCGAATCCACTTGGACGAATGATCACCACCCGATACTGATCTGTCATACTTGAACCACCAGGATACATAGGTGTAGTCGGTCGCGGACCACGTCAAACCGCCAAGAACCCCCCTGTTCGCTGCCGAATACTGCGCGGTACTGTTGCCTCGCTGAGGGTCAGAGGTATTGTACTTGACAGCTCCCGATCCGTTTGGACCTTCATTCTGGTCGAAGGGATTTGCGCCGCCGACAGGAATTGATGCGCCATTCGCCAGCTTTGAATATGCTGCGATGTTGTCAACTTTGTCCCACAGCACAGGCGCAACGGTTGACTTGGTGCCAAATCCGGAACCGGATATTGCAATCGAATTATTGTTATCCAGTACACCAGTGACACCATTGATTGCCGGTGCTGCATATGATTGCGTTACGAACAATAATGCTGAAATCAAGAATGATTTCCGTACTTGCCCGATTGACGTCATGACTAACCCTCTTCATCCATTGATTTGGCGCAATTCGCAATAGTTAACACTACGCACCCCGATAACACTATGTGCAATCAATTCCAATGCGTGCTTAAACCCGTCTCGGGTTATCGTTCTGCGTACGCCTTGTGATTGACTGACACAGGGGCAGGTCGATGATTGCTAAGATGCATTTCTATGCAAGCAATATACCATTCACCCCTATCCCTCTGTATCAGGTTGATATTCCAACTTGAACTCTATCGGCAATCCGGCATAAGACAAACATACGCAACCCCTTCTGTCGCCTGTTCGCGACATGACTGCTGTGAGCGATGTCACCTGTTACATCCTCCATCGCCCGGCTTGCTTGATCTGCATCGGCATGCCTGAAATAAGCTACCAGTTGAATTCATGGTACTTTCTGAAAAACACGCCATAGTCAGTTGCATCATGCTGATAAGCTTGCGTAATTGTTGCCATGTCACGACAGCAACCAGGCTCTCGGCTCGCACCCTTCCCGCACGTCAGCCAAATCTATTTATGCACCACAAAACAAATTGTTGCATCAAACAAACCCGGAGGATGATGACCAATTCACACATTCCGAACGACACGACCTGCAGGCGCGTGCGGAATATTTAAGCCTTTTTATTCATATGCTTGCGATGCCATTCCTGGGGGCACACGCGTCCTGGAGTCATCCCAGCGGCAGCAAGCTGTCAGTATCGGCCTGTCGGCGCTTTCACAGGGTACTGCCGTCCAGCCAGCGGCTGAACCGGCCAAACTGCTGTTCCCACCTGCGGACAAGGTGCTCGCGCAGGATCTGCATTTCGGCCTGATGTTCCCTTCTATGCCGCAAGACTTCACGTATTGCGCGCGCAAGGTCGCGGGCATTGTTCGAGGCCAGGACGGCGCCAGGAATGAATATCTCCCGGTTGGCAGCGGTATCCGAAAGTATCACTGGAACACCCAGGGCGGTCGCCTCGTACGCCCCGCAGACCAGGCAGTCCGGCAAGGTCGTCAAATCGATGATGCAGTCTGACTCTCGCAATAATGTGACAAAGTCGGCATCCGGCACGAAGCCTGTGAAGACGACGTTATCGGGGGGCTCGGTCCTGAAACTGTCGCGATGGGCCTCAACATTGCCCGTCACCTGCACAGTGACCTCTGGGCGCAATGAAACGCCGCCCAGAACTTCCTCGTAAGGTTCCATCGCGTGCAAATGTACACACAAACGTAACCCGCGCCGGCCCGTCTTTGGCAGCACCAGAGGTACCGTCGTCTTTGCATAGTTTCTGGTGAAATCGGGCAGCGGATCGATGGCTCGAATGATTGGCCGCCGTTGCGCGTGACGATGTCGGCCAGCACGGAATTGGTAACGAGCGTCAGATCAGTGTGCCGGTGCATGAAGGGTAGATCGCATTGAATTTCTTGTTGACAGGCTTCTTCGCAGGCATAGACTCCCGCATTATGGGCGTCTGCCAGCGGTAACGCAACAGTGGTCGCAGCAATATGGCGAGCATGGTGAAAATACCGATGGGTTCTGGACTATGAGCACATCGGGTCGTTCACGCACCAGGGTAATAATGGTTTTCAGCACGAAAGCCGGATGACGCAACCACCGTCCATGACGGGAGTGGAACTCGAACAGTGGTATGTCCAGGGCTGCGACTATGCCGCGTGTTCGGCGGTGTCTCTCCCAGCTGACCCAGATAATCTTGTCAGTCCTTGCGCTCATGACATCGACTTGCCCGGCGAATCCATTACACGATCAATGAATGTACGCTGCCAGAGCTCCAGCGAGACCAAACCCCATAACACATCGCTATGATCCGATACTCCATTCCTGTGCCGCTCCACCAGCTTGCGCACACGGGAAGCATCACAATAATTACGCGCAGCAAAGGTATCATCCGTGACCAGATCCAGATATCTGCCCAGACCGTCCTTGTCCCGAAACCATTTGCCAACCGGGACGCCAAATCCGACTTTTCGTCGATATATCATCTCGCGCGGGAATATTCGGGCTGCCAGCTTCTTGACCAGGATCTTGTTGTCGCGCCCGATCTTCATCTTGAATGCTTCAGGTATGCGCATGCTCCACTCAACGAGGCGATAGTCAAGGAATGGCACCCTTGCCTCGACTCCGCTCGCCATGGTTGTGCGATCCAGCCTGTCCAGCAAAGCCGGCAGATAGGTACCGCGGTCGAAGGACAGCACCTGCTCCAGACGACTCAGGCCCTTACTCCGGGTGACTCGGTAAAGCTCCCGCCGCGCTTCTGGGATGAAATCAGTGATTCCGGCGGAAGAGAGCTCACTCAGGGAACAGAAACGCGCGCCCTCCAGTATGCTTCGATCCAGATCACTGCTAACTTCGAAGAGCTTGACCAGCCGTCGCATGTGCAATAATTCCAGGAGACGGCCAAGACCGGAATGTAAGGGTCCCGGCAACACGGCCAGCCGGGCGGCCAGCATGGGAATCTGGTAACGCGGGTAACCGGCGAACAGCTCGTCCGCCCCTTCGCCGGTCAACACCACTGTCACATACTGCTTGGCCAGTCTGCTCAATTGCAGTAATTGCACCGTATGGGCATGATTGATGGGCTGGTCGCAATACCACACGGTTTCTTCCAAGGCATCGGCATACTCGCGACCGCTCATGACCAGGGTATGATGATGGGTACCAAGCCGGTCGGCGACCACCTGGGCATACTGACTCTCGTCGTGCTCGTCTTCCATGAAACCGACAGAAAAAGTGTGCAGCTCGCCATCCATCTGCTGCCTCACCTTTGCAGTGATGAGACTGGAGTCAACGCCGCCGCTGTTGTAGGTTCCCACAGGGACATCGGCAATGAGTCGATATCTTATGGCGCTCTCGATGAGCTGATGAAACTGTTCTTCATAGTTCAGCGTCTTGTCAGCCCAGGCGCTGCCGTCATTTGCAACGTCATCCCAAAACTTGTCGATGCGTGGTGCCGCATCCCCAGGGCGGATACGCAACACATGTCCAGGCGGCAGGGCCCAAATGCCTCGGACAATGGTCTCGCTACCAGATACCGTGCGGAATGCAAGGAACTCCGGTACGGCCTTCTCGTTTACAAGGCGCGGCAGACCGACAGCCAGCAGGACCTTGATTTCCGATGCAAAATAGAACCTGCCATCGTGCAGGGTGTAGTACAGAGGCTTGATGCCCAGGCGATCCCGGGCCAGATACAACTCCTGCAACCTTTCATCCCAGAGCGCGAAGGCGAACATGCCATTCAGCGAATTCAGCCAATCGTCTTCACCCGGCTCCGCCATCTGCAGCAAAACCTCGGTATCACAATTGGACCGGAACGACATCCCACGGGACTGCAGTTTCGAACGCAGCTCACGATAATTGTAGACTTCTCCGTTGTAGACCAGAGCCCTGCCCCGCCCCTGATCGAGCCATGGCTGGTGACCGCCCTCGATATCCAGAATCGAGAGCCGCCTGTGCCCCAGACCGACCGGCCCCTGGATATACACACCTTTATCATCGGGTCCGCGATGGGCAATATAATCGACCATTCTAGCCAGCATCTCACTGTCAGCCGGCCTGGCACCATCGAGACTCAACATTCCTGCTATGCCGCACATAATGAGTTCTTCCGCTTATCAGACATGATCTGATCGTGGTTAACTGGGCGTATGATCGTGAGCGGCGTGATGCAGACTGATCAGCGGCCCATGCCAACGATCACGCGCATCTTTCCTGACGCTGCCCGTTCGATCGCAGAAACCTGCTCGAAGAGAACATTAGCATCAGGGTCCACATTGGCCCGGATCTCCCTGGTGATTTCAGACTCCACGGCGGGTCCATAACCTTGCTCCGGGACAATGCGCACCAGGAAACGGTCCAGATCCTGCTGCACCACTTGGAACTGCTTGATTCCAGCTTGCCGGCGCTTGATGTTCTCGAATATGTATATCATGAACTCCCCATGGAATGACTGACCTCGGCGGGTTCGTACCATGTCGTAAGCACGGCCATACAATCCCTCCAGCACCGCAAGCGTCCGACCACAGGAACAGCTCCCGGCGCTGATCGATCCAAAATCACCGGTGCGGTAACGAATCAGCGGCATGGCGTAATTATTCAATTCGGTAACCACGATCTCCCCCATCTCTCCGGGACTGCAAACACGATCACCATCCAGGATTTCGACCAACATGTTCTCTTCTGAAATATGCATGCTGCCTGCCTCACATTCGTGGGCAATGGTACCCAGCTCGCCGCAGCCGTACTCGTTGAATACCGGCGCATGGAATGCCTGGGACAGCTTCTCCCGCACCGTTTGGGTGAGGACTTCACTGGTAGTAATCACGCAGGTCAGAGCCAGCCGCCAGCGCTCCGGAGACGACAGGACATAATCGGCAAACTCCGACAGCATTGACACATACCCATAGAACCAGGCTGGTCTGAATCTGTTCAACTCTCTCAGGTAGCGCGCCAGATCTGCCTCATCGAATGCGAAGGCCGAGCAACGGTATCTATGACAGACAAAATCTGTCAGGCGCGCCTGCAGCCGCGCGTCCTTGTGCAAGGGCACGCCCCAAAAACGGGCCTGGGGATCCCCGATATCGATGCCGGCCCACCCGTACCCACGCCAGGTTGCCGCGAGCTCCCAGAGCCAGGCAGAGCGGGTCTTGTATATGGTAACCGGCTGGCCAGTTGAGCCACCAGTGGTCTTGCTGATGAGTCGCCCCAATGGTTGGTTTGAACGGCATCTTTCGGCATCGCTTTGGATCTCCTGCTTTGTCAGCAGCGGGACGTATTTCAGGTCCGACAGATCTTCCACACGAGGTGCATGCTGCGCGTTCAGCTTCTCCCGGAAGAGCGGAACGTATTGATAGGCATGATGCAGCAGCGTTTGCAGGCGCGCCAGATTGTGCGTATTCATCAAATCACGTGGTTGCCTCTCTGTCGCCCGCAGCCTCCGGAGCGGCGCACGTATATCCCCAGCCTTGTAGGCAACTACAGGATAGTAGATGCCATATTTAAAAAACTGCTTGCTGAGGTGCATACCAATTTTCCTTCTGACTCCAATTGCTATTTTCAAAGCGTAGAATTCTAATGAATTGCACTAGTCGATACCGATACGCTCTACACATCATTTTATGATACTAACGGGATCGTTGAATATTACATTCATGCAACGAAGATCAAAGACTATATTGGCTGCGCATACAATAGATAACATTTTTACATCCTTGAACCACTCAACTCCATTTGTGCTCTGATTTAAGAATCATTCAGTCAGACCTAACGCCTCATATTTACAATAGTATGACTACTCGAGTTCGACAGCTAGTGAGCTGCATATGAGGTGTTCCCAGCAATCAGAGACATGCTGTATGTGGGCTTCCAAATACTGATGGACTTCATTTCCTGGAGCAGCTCGACAGATAATATTTAGCCTCCTGAGCGAGCCCAGGGAGATCCCAGACTGAAGCATAAGCGTTTCAGCTTAGTCCAAATAATTTCTATCCTGAAGACAGCCAGACCAGGAACTCAGCGCCTAACCTGGCACGCCAGCATGGCACGGCGGCAACATGATCTACACTGAAAATCGTATTTCGTCGGCATAATGGCGCCCATGGCCTAATCTTCGCGGAAATTAATGCATGAGAACGCGAACAATCCCCAGCCAGCCGGTTGACCGGATTCAGTCGTTCGCTTGGCTGTCATCCGCACAAGGAACGCTCTGACTTAACCCTGCGGAGGCGGTTACGACCACTGACGCACACTAGCAGCATGGTTGTCAGACGCCGCAAGATATGCTTCAGACCAAGGAACTTGTGCACAATCACAGTAGCGCACGCCATTTTACGTAGAAGATGGCTTACAGGTCCGCAATCAATACCGCAATAAACTTACGCGTCTACGCGTAACTATGGCTGCACCCATCAGGATGAACGAGCATTCACCGATATGTTTTTCTCAGTTACTAATTAGCGAATAGTCGTCGCATTTGTGTGCGGCTGTAATCAATGACATGAATCGCTATCGTGCCATACTAGAAGTGACTTATTGATTTCCGATCATCTGCTAGCACGCAAAACCTTTTTTGCTCGCCGTACAACTATTGTGGCTAACAGCCCGGAACAGACCAGCATGGAGCAGTTATATTCATCATGCCAGGCCACTTGAAGCTGATTTTCATTCAATCGGGTCAACCAATCCAAAATGTATTTTTTGAGAACATGAACTGCCATCACGCTGCACACAGCTTGAAATATCACTGGCTTGCAAGCCGAGTGGTCGCCCGAACTACCAATGATACATGGTATACCCGCCACTACCATGTCGATCCACACCTTTCGCCAAGCATGAAACTGCTGACTGTGTTCGCACGGGAATCAGCCTGAAATTATCAATTCTTAACATGTCGCCAAGCTCAGTGACAGTGATACGTCAACTCATATACCAATCTATGCTGCATGTGAAAGAACTACTGAAATATTGTTTACGAATAACTCCTTCAGCAGCGGCACTCTTGAAAGCCAATTCATACCTTTTACGCATTCATATTTCTTGTATTGAGCGCGCAAACCACATAAGGAAATAATAGATTCGAATTTCGCTATCGTCATTTTGTTAAGCCCTGACTCAACATCCTCATATCTAATCGCACCATCTTCTCGGAAACGACTCCGTACATTCATTACAGTTCTCTCAGAAAATAGGATATTTAACCATGGCACCTTACAAAAGAAATGCATATGACTTCCATAAGGCGAAAACCACGGCGGGCCAAATGTAAGAAGAACTATACCAGTACTATTCAGAAGGGCTCCCATTTCATTGAGAGCTTTTTCTGGATCACGAAAATGTTCAAAGCTATTTTGAGATATAACCACATCAAAGCCGCTTAACATTTCAGGCGAAACACACTCCGCAAACACTAAACTATCTGATGGTATGTTATGCGCCTTTGCATTTTCCACGGCTATCGCCAATGTTTTTTCATTTGAATCTACACCCATAACAGCGCAGCCATATCTTTTAACAAGCGCAATACTTTGATAACCAATCCCGCAACCGTAGTCTACGACGCGCTTTCCTGAAACGAGCGAACTAAAGCTTGGATATACGCGCGATAGCAAATCTAACGCATTGTCAACTTTTAATTCAGAATCACCCTGATCGTAGTCAGCCTTACCCGGTGTTCTAGATAAAGACAGCAGGATCCACTCACCGATACTCATGATTTAATTTCCATATTGACAATAAAAAACCGAAGTATTCCTAATACTACGTATCGGAATCTTCACAGCAATAGGTCATTACTATACATATAAAATATGATTGAATCACTTTATGCAGATCCGCAATCCAAACAACTCATTCATACATCCAGAAGTTAATTAACCCACCACGCCGCGCGTACCGCATTCACTGATATAAACGTGGATCACCAATTGTAAACTAGTCAGACTTTCAGGCTTTATGTGATAAGAATTTCTTTATGAGAATGATGTTCTCAGATCTCTGCAAATTACTCGACAAAGCCCCAGATATACTTATACCCAGCATGGGCAGGTGTCTACCACTAACGGTCATAATATTAGACTCCACTCTTGACACAATGCACTTCGTTCATTAACACCTATGTTATAGTATTTGCATGCTTGGATCCCAGCCAGTTGTGATATGAAAGCTTCTTTACGGGTTACCGTTATATCTATCGGCGAGTTGTTTGGTGGCGTCGAGCGACATCTGCTCGGACTCGCGGAGTATCTGTCTAGCCGAGTCGATCATCTACAGGTCATACTCTTCCATGATCGGACACTCGCCCGCGAGCTGCGTGATCGTGGCATAGAGCCCACCATTATTCACTTCCGCTTCCCATTTGATCCACGTCAAGTCTTCAGACTCAGAGCTGTCTTGACCGCGAGTCCAACGGACGTCATTCATGTGCATGGCTACAAGGCCACGGTGCTTACCAGTCTCTGCGGGCATTCCTGTGGAATTGTAACGGTCAAGACCGAGCATGGCATGATAGAACCGCTCCAGGACCGAATGATCGATGCGTTGAAGGCGCGCCTGTATTCCGGCCTCGACTTATGGGCAACTCGCAGGTCATGCGCGACAGTATGCTACGTCACCAATGATCTCCATAAGCATCTCATGAATCAACACGGTGGAATTCGGCAGCACGTCGTTTACAACGGCATCGAACCATTATCACCCGAACGATATACCCGCCCCACCGAGTTTGATACCGGTCACTATCACATAGTGATCGCTGGCCGTGTGGATGTAGTCAAGGGCATAGCGCATGCTGTCAAGGCCATAGCGCACCCCTCGACCCCGAAGGCTGTGCGGCTGAACATAATTGGCGATGGTCCACTGACTGATTACCTCAAAGCACTGTCGGACAAACTCGGTGTCGCCTCGCAAGTCCGGTTCCTGGGTTTCAAGTCGGATGTGTACCGGTATCTCGCCCATGCCGACACCCTGCTGCTGCCATCGCTCCATGAGGGCCTCCCTTATATATTACTCGAGGCAATGTCACTGGGCCTGCCGATCATTGCCTCTCGCGTGGGCGGCCTGGCGGAGATACTGGAACATGGCCGCACCGCACTGCTGGTTCCCCCCGAAAATCCCGACGCTATCGCAGATGCTATAGCGACGCTACATGCCAACCCCGAGGTTGCAAGGGCGCTGGGCAATGCTGCCGCGCTAGAGCAGCGCCAGCACTTCGACCTGGCCGCCATGGGCGCCAGGTACATGGAAATATACGCAGAAGCGGCAAGCGCTGCTGGTGCGCACGTTTGAAACGCGCAAACCCAAGACACCGGCCATTCATCCGCATGCAGCACATCCATGACATGCGTTTCGCACCCGGCGCCAAAGGTCTCCTGCGGTCACACGAATAATGATTAGCTGCCATAGCATTGGCCATGCAGCAGCCACAAATCTATTACTTACTCGATCCCAATATATTCGGAGCTTAATGAGTTCACACGGATACCGGCATACGGGTAATACCGAACAAATACCTATATTCCTTCGAATGCCACAATAGGCGCCTCAATACGATCGAGAATTTTCTGATATGAAAATTCACGCGCATATGACATGCGCCGATCCCTCAAAACAGGATTTTCCTTGAGCGCAGAATGTATCGCATCTAGATAAGCATCATGGCTGTCTGCAATATATATCATTTCCTTTATCTGGAATAATTCGAACAGCGGCGGTGTAATTATCGGCTTGCCCTGCGATAGATACTGTAACAACTTAAATGGCGTGCGCATCTGCGTCTTTGCCTCTTGTCCGATCTTCTCCATCCTGTGCAGGATCAACGCCACGTCAAAGTAACGCACATAATTGGGCAAGTCGTTAAAATGTCGATATCCGAGCAACCGCACATTCGGGATAGACTGCAGTTTCCGCAACCCTTCGGCCGACAGATTGCGACCAATCGGATTGTCTTTGTATGGCCCAATCATGACAATCGTCACATCAGGCACTTCTGTTGCGATGCGTTCAACCAGATCGATATCAACATAGGAATCATGGATTGATCCTGCATAACCCAGAATAGGTCCATGTATATCACGCAGCTCGTCGGGCCTTTCGTGATCAGTATCCGCAAGAATGGCCTGCGCTTCCACAACAGGGAACCCGTGGGGTATCACAGTAATCTTGTCATTCGGCACGAATTGAGCCAGACGCTGCTCATATGCATCAGAAATGGCATACACCAAATCCGATTGCAAACACGTCAATCTTTCATACTCCTCCTCACCTGGCTCCGGGAATGCCGGATCCACACAATAGTAGATGGAGGTCTTCGGATTGATGCTCTTAACAAGGAACGGATTGGTCCCAAAATTGATGAGAATCGGCTCGTGAAAACCGCACTTTTCAACAGCATCTGCGGACATTTTCGCGATTGCCTCATGCAGAGTCTTTCCGTTCCTTGCACTAAACGGCCAAAGTCTTGGCGTAAAGACGGTCAAGTTATCCTGAACCTTCCTATACCCATGCAGCATCCTCACGCCATCAAGACGCCAGGAACCCTTGCCTCTGAGCAGACCAGCAACCCAAAGCGCCGGCTCTATAAACAGGACCCTGTTATTCTTGGATAGCTCACTTGATATCCAGTGTTTGCTCACCCACAAGCCACCCCAGTGCTGCGGTGAATTTATAATGATATCCCTGCCAGTTATCATCTAGATTGCCTCGTTATAGTCCGTTGACTTGGCGCACATACATAAACAGAACACGGCTGCTGCCGCATGGGACATACACCTGGCTTAGATATTGCGCACTTACAGGTACAGCAATTTTTCATCCAATTGTCGCAATCATGATGAGCACTGATGATGTCCAGGCACAGCCGGAAATATTCGGAAATGCACCATCACCACATAACTAGCTACGACTTCCTGCCCAGGAGAATCTTGACGAGCCCCTTTATAGCTGGAACATTCAGTGGATCCAGTCTTATGGCATGCAGCATCTCACGGAACGCGGCAATACGCCCTTCCCCGCTGGACATACGTGCGAAACCACGCGTGACATAAGTCGACGCTTTCGATTTGCGCAACGCGGATTTCCCAACCACATGGCCATGCTCATTCTCGAACTTGTCCAGCACCCGCAAAATGCAATCGGTCCGCTGCAGCATCTTGTGTGACATTTGCCCGCCCCATATCCGGTACTCGAGCATGGGTTCGTCCAGGCACATAAAATCGTAGGCTGTAGACAGCCTCAGCCACAGGTCGTAATCAATGGACATCGACAGAGATTCGTCGAAAACACCCAACTTATCCAATGCCTCGCGCCGAACCACCGCGCTGCCGAATTCGACGAAATTATCTATCAATAGCTGCTCGGTAATTCGGCCCTGGGGACGCTCGACCTGGCGCTTCCCGATCTCCCTGCCCTGCTCGTCGATGAACACCTCGTCACTATGCACGACCCCCACACGCTCATTCACATCGAACAGCGGCATCTGCCTTTCGAGTTTGGTCGGCCGCCAGCGGTCATCCCCATCCAGAAATGCGATGAATTTACCGCCCGCTTCTGCAATGCCACGATTTTTTGCCCTGGTCTGTCCCTGGTTTTCCTGATAGATATAACGCACCCTCGGATCGCCATCCCACTGCGCCACAACCTTTGAAGTGTCATCAGTCGAACCATCGTCGATGATGATGATCTCCAGTGGAGAATATGTTTGCGCACGCACTGACTCAACTGCGTCCGGCAGGTACAGGGCCATGTTGTGGGTTGCAATGACTACACTTACCAGACTGTTTTGATTATTCATCGCGTGATTACACCAGGCATTTTGCGAAACGGTATTTCCCCGAGGCTTCCCTCGGAATCTGCTCCAGACGATGCACATTCAAGCGCAGGTCAGCGCCGAAGACCAGTTTGAATTCCGCCTGCAGCTGCTCGATGGTAGCCTCCGTGAAGTCATCACCAGGAACGAGGTTTACCTCGATACAGTCCAGCGCGGTCTGCACCAGCTGCATCTGCGCAAGCCCTGGTATCGCTGTCAATGTACGCTCGACCAGCGACACGCCCGCCACCTGGGAGCCATCCTTGCGCTTGAGAAAATCTGCCGTGCGCCCGATCACCTGCTCGAGCATCGGCCAGCCACGCCCGCATTCACAGACACGCTCCGAATACGCACCCATATCACCGACCCGGTAGCGAATCAGCGGCATGGCCCGGTTATAGAGATCCGTCACGACGATCTCCGCAGTTTCCCCAGGTTGCGCCGGCTCCAGCCTGTCATTGAGAAACTCGATATACAGGTGCTCTATATTCAGGTGCATACCCCGGTGCCGCTCGCATTCGCATGCGATCAGTGCGACCTCCTCGCAGCCGTAGCGGTTGGTCACAGGGCAGCCGAAAACCTTTTCGATCACCGCCCTCTCATTCTCCAGCAACATCATGGAGGTCGCGATGATACCGACAGGATAGATCCCGTGATCCCCACGCGTCCTGAGATAATCGGCCAGAATATAAAGCGAATGCGCATGACCGAAGAGCACGTCCACGCCCCGCTCGCGCCACTGCGCCGCAAATGCATCCATGGTCTGCGGCGACATATTCATGGTGTCCAGGTAGAGGTCCATGCAGTAGAGCCAGCGGCTCTTGAATCGTTCATACCAGGAAGCCGGCACGGGTGGATTGCCCCATACGGCACCGACCTGCATGCCGAGCCGCCACCCCGCCCATTCATCGGATCGCATCGCATCGGCATTGCGGCGCTCTTCCCAGCGCTTGTCGAAATAAACCGTCAGCGACTGTCCGGTAGAGCCACCCGTCTTGTGCAAACCGAGTTGCGCCTTGTCCGCCCCCTCCATCAGCAGATCGTCAAGCCGGTTACGCACGGTATGCTTGTCCAGAAGCGGCAGGCTGGCGAACTGCTCCAGCGTGCCTGTAGCGGGATTGAAACCCGCCTGGGCGAATAGCTGACGGTAATACGGGCTGTGCTTGCCCGCATGTATCAGGAGCTCTCTGAGCCGTTCACGCTGGCCGGCCAGGAGTTCCTGGCGCGGTCGCCACTGGCTGACACGGAGTTCCGCCAGCGTATCGAGTCTGATGCTGTGTGCCTTGATATCGGACAATCGGTTCAAAATTCGCGCAGAGACAAACCGCTGCACGGCCTTAGCCATGCCGCCGGTCTGCCTGCGCTGATCCGGTTCAGAGTCCGTAGCGACCGTCTCGCGACTCATGTGTGTTCTTTTCCCTTGGTGCAACCGGCACCAACCTGCCTGCCGCCATCTTCCTCGATCAACCCGCCCTGGCGGCTTGCTGCCTGCAACAAGGTTTCGTACGACAGCATGTGCTTTTCCACCATATTCTCGATGGTCATTGCTGCAACCGACCGTACCGCTGCCGCACTCATCTCACGCAGCAATCCCGGATCCGTCAGCAGCCGCAGCAGATGCCGCGTCAAGTCATCCACGTTGCCAACCGGATAGAGAAAACCGTTGCTGCCTGCCGTGACCAGCTCAGGATTGCCGCCGACATCCGTGCATACTGCAGGCTTGCCTTCACGGAGGCATTCCATCAATGCGTTGGAAAGGCCTTCGGATTCGGAACAGAGTGCCGCCACGGTAAATCTCCTGATGACCCCGACGGGTTCCTCGATCCGGCCGAGAAAGTGCGTATTGCTGCCAACGCCTTCCGCCGCGGCCAGCTGCCGCAGTTCCCCTTCCAGGCCACCCTCGCCAACGATCACCAGATGTGCATCGGGCAGGGTGCGCCTGACCCCGGCAAACGCACGTATCAGGTCGGCATGACGCTTGACGGGCCGCAGATTGGCGACGATACCGATGACCGGCGCGCCCGCAGGGATATCGCCCGGCAGGTCTACGACCCCGGGACTTGCCGGTGGTTCCAGCCCGTTGCGAATGACCGAGATACGCGACGCCGCAATATGCTCTTCCCTCGCCACAAGCGCCTGGACGGCCTTGCTGTTAGCTATGACGCCATCCACCAGCCGGCTGCTCAGTCGCAACAGACGCAGATTCGCCGGGTTGTACCAGATGCCCATATCCCTGCGTCCGGCCACGAACCGCGCGCCTGCAAGTCGCGCGGCCACCGGGCCGAGCAGCGAAGCGTCCTGGAAGAAGGCATGCACTACCCGCGCATCCAGACGTCGTAGCAGCCGTGCGAGCCGCAGCAGCCCCCACAGCCCAGCGGGACTGGCCAGCCGTTCGATACCGATCACATCGACCGGGCAGGGCCAGTCACGCGCCTGCAGCGAATAATCGCTGTGGCGCAACAGCACCAGGTGCGGCGCGAAACGCTGTCGGTCCAGTCCCTGCATAAGATGCCATAGCTGGCGCTCGGTTCCGGCCCAGGGCCCGGTAAACGAATCGATAAGAAAGACAATACGATGAGTCATAGGACCAGCTACGGCGTGAAATTCGGTTTAACGGCCGAATATAACATCCATACACATCCGCGCCTCATCCCGTGCGCGGCTCCCAGACGACCTGCTTCTTGCCCAGCAGGAATTTCACGAAGGCCTGTGCCGCGGCAAGGTTGATCAGTACGAAGTAATACGGGAGATAACCCACCCTGCTGCGCTGGCCGGCACGACTCCGGGTATAGCCCCAACCGGCAAGCAGGTAGAAGCCTATTTGTGCGGCCAAGAGGAATCGGTATGCCGGGCCTTCGTACATCAGCGCCAGATTGCATATGGCGGCGCTGATGAGAAACATGAAGACGGCGTAACGGAGCAACTTGTGTGACAGTAGCTGCACCGAAAACAGGCCGTAGCGAAAGACGTTGAACAGATGGCGCATATCCCAGAGCGCCCACAGTGCGCGCAGCGATACCCTGACCCGCATGCGATACTCGTCCGCGCCGCTCTTCAGCGCCGTTTCCCGGAGTACCGCTTCTGGCTCGTAGACGACCCTGTAGCCCTGCCCGACCACGCTCAGCGGCAAAACGAAATCGGGCAGCTGGTCAGGCCGCATCGGCGCGAACAGCTCCTTGCGCACGGCATCGACACCGCCGTCAACGCCGACCACGGAGCCAACCGCGGTTTCCTGCTCGCGCAGGAAATTCTCGTAGCGCATATACGAGGAGCATCCCTCTCCCGTCGCGCTGTCACCTTCACTGACATAGACCATCTTGCCGGTTACATAACCCACTGCGGGATCGGCAAAATTTCTCGCCAGCTTGCGGATGGCATCCGGTGCATACAAGGAGTTGGCATCGGAGAACACCACGATCGTACCACGCAGGGTAGCGAAGGCCATGTTCAGCGCCGAGGTCTTCCCGGCCCTGGGATCCTGCCGCAGCAGCCGCACCCTGCCCGGGTAGCGGTTACAGAGCTCGGTTACCAGATCGTCCGTGCCATCCACGGACCCGTCGGAGATCACCACGATCTCCAGCTTTTCGGGGTCATACAACTGGTCGATCTTGTTTTCCACCGTCGCCTGGATGACCTGCCGTTCGTTGTACGCGGCAATCACCACGGAAACGAAGGGCTCGAGATCGCCCTGGCGGACCGCGCGGCCGGCACAACGCGCCAGCAGCAGGACCAGCAGCGGATAGCCGGCGTAAACATAAACCGGTACTGCAACCGAGAACCAGAAAAGCAGTTCGATGGATGTCATTGTATGGCCTGTCCTGCATCCCGATCGCTGCCGGCAACCAGACGCCGGAGCTGAAAAATTACAAACAAGCGGTCACCTGATTTACCGATTGCAGGGGCCTTGATCAGCCCTCCGATGGTGGAGCTACTGATCAGGAATGACACAGGAAATCCTTTGCGGGTTGAGTGGCGTCACTGTCCCAAACGGCCGCCGCGCAGCCGCTCATCAAACCTGCGGGACATACCTGGAACCGCGTCATGCATTTCTGGTATGCCGCATAAATCGGTGAAATAATAGCCCAACTACGGCTGCCACTGAAGAGATTCGGCGGGTAGCGGTACAGCCTGAAGCCCAGTGGACGAAATAGTGCAAACGGCCTGGATTGCGGCCAGCTGCAGCTATCGAGGGACCGCCACCGCCGCTCCGGCGCAATCCGCCGGAGCTCCGGGAACCGGGCGGATGAAATTTTTTAACTTGCTGTATTTAATATATATTGTTCGCGGCCGACGCGCCATACCGCTTCCTGGCACGCGGAACGGTGCGCCCCAATCGCGGTAGCGCAAGCAGGCCTGGAGCCGGCACGGGCGGCAGCCCGGCAGCTGCGGACACGCCGGCCCGGCGCGGCTGACCTGTAAATTGCAACCGGGCCGGTTATAGTGCGGCCTCCCTTTCTGACCAACATGGTAACCGGCTGAACCCTATGTCACTTGGCGACAAAGCAGTGCTGATCACCGGAGCCGATGGCTTCATCGGTTCTCACCTGACCGAATATCTGGCCGGCAGGGCCGGCAAGGTCCGCGCCCTGGCGCAGTACAACTCATTCAACAGCTGGGGCTGGTTGGAGGACATCGATGGTCTCGACGCGATAGAGGTCGTTACCGGCGATGTCCGTGACCCGAACTTCTGCGCCAGGATCACGGAAGACATCGACACCGTCTACCACCTCGCAGCGCTGATCGCCATACCGTACTCGTATGTCGCGCCGGACAGCTATGTCGATACCAACATCCGCGGCACCCTGAATATCTGCCAGGCGGCAATGCGCAACGGCTGTACCCGCGTCGTCCACACCTCCACCAGCGAGGTTTACGGTACCGCACAATACGTGCCGATCAACGAGGAGCACCCACTGCAGCCCCAGTCCCCCTACAGCGCCTCCAAGATCGGCGCCGATGCACTGGCCATGAGCTTCCACAACTCGTTCGAGCTGCCGCTGTCGATCGCGCGGCCGTTCAACACCTACGGGCCCAGGCAGTCAGCGCGGGCGATCATCCCGACGATCATCTCACAGATCGCCGCCGGCGAACGCGATATCAAGGTGGGGGACGTCCGGCCCACGCGGGATTTCAACTTCGTCACCGACACCTGTGCCGCGCTGGTCGCGATCGGGGAATCCGAGGCCACGATCGGCGAGACCGTCAACATCGGTTCCGGCACGGAGATATCCATCGGCGACCTGTTCCAGCTCATCGCACAGGAAATGGGACAGGAGGTGGAGTTCACGGTAGACCCCGCGCGCATCCGACCGCAGGCCTCCGAGGTATTCCGGCTGCTGTGTGACACTTCCAAGTACGAACGCCTGCTGGGACGCAGACAACCACAGACGCTCGCCGCAGGCATTCGCAAGACGATCGCCTGGTTCACGCAGCCAGGCAATCTGGCAAAGTACAAGACGGGTATCTACAACGTCTAGGTAACGCAGCTACCACCCGCGCGTGGACGCCTGGCTGTTCATGCTGAAGCCTCGCCCTGCTCCGGCTCCGGCTTCCACACCAGCGGGATCAGCGCGGCATACGTCATGCAGGACAGCAGGTTGAACAGCATGATGACGAAGGGCTCCTCCCGTTCGCGTAACAGCTCGATCAGCTTGCCCGACTTCCAGCTACCCATCCAGGTGGTTTGCAGGGCATCGACCAGGCCCGGCATGAGCTGCGTGCGCAGATAGACCGCCGGCGCGAAATCCGCATAACGGTTGCCTTCGAGCACATAGAACAGCATCACTGCGCTGATGACGATCAGGAAGAGATTCCGGTATTCGATCGCGATCGGATAGTACTGCTGCGACCGGATGCTGCTCCACATCAGCGTGATCGCGGCAATGATAGCCGCCGAGTACGCCGCTCCCGTTAGCCCCCATGTCGAAATCAGGACGTATGCGAGCGCGATCTTGAGTGGGGTCAGGATGATCACCATCCGCGATATCAACCGGGTATGCTTGCTGTAGAAGATTCCGAACAGCATGAAGGTATTGCAGCTGGACAAGATGGTCGTGACAACTTCCACCCGGGTGATTCGGACCGCCGGCCAGAATTCCGGCGGCGTCATCAGCTCAAGAATCTGGGGTATCGTTACCGCGAGTATCAGGCCGGCGAATACCAGCAGATAGAAATACCTGGTCAGCATCATGCCCATCACGACCGGCGCAGCCGGCTGCTCGGCAATTTCGAAGCTCTTCGTGCGCCAGGCCCGCTGGAACGGGATGGAGATGAAGAGGTTCAGCAGGGGCGGGAACTTGTAGGCCATTTCCAGGATGCCCACACCCTGGAGTCCGATCTGGATGCGCACGAGGATCCGTTCCGCCTGGCGCCCCAGGAAGGACACGATATCACCGGGCAGCATCGGCAGCTGGAAGCGCAGCAACTGAGCGGAGATCTCGCGGTCGAAGCCGAAACCATGATCCCGGATGGCGACGATATGGAACACCAGCGAGGCCACCGCGGCCGTAATGAGCGACGAGATGAAGACGCCGACCAGCCCGACCTTCAGTATCAGAACCAGCCAGATATTCAGCCCGATCCCGAGAAACATCCGGACCAGACCGATGAATGAATAGAGTACGGAGCGCTCCTTGATAACCAGGAAGGTACTCGCACTCTGCCCGGCCACATCGATGACGAACGTGGTCAAAGCAAGGCAGATCAGCGAATAGTACTCCGGCGAACCGAGTATCAGCCGGCTCAGCGGCACGCTGAATATGAACGGCAGCAGCGCCAGACCCACGGCCAGCCCCCAGACCAGGCGCATGCCGGTACCCAACGCCAGCGCCTTCCGCTCCGGCGGCTGCTCGTGGTAGATCCGGAGTATTGCCGTTTGCAGGCCGCCCGCCAGCAATACCGTGAGGATGCCGAGGCTGGTCTCGATCATGGCGATGACGCCATAGCCCTCGGTCTGAAAGATATGCGCGTAGAACGGCAGCATCAGGAACCCTGACAGCTTGCCGATGACCATGGCTGCGCTGTAGATCGCAGTATGGCGGAAAATGGATCTGCTCAGCCCCACCTTGGACCTTCCTGGCTGCGGCACCGAACCCGACTCAAACCCGCGCACGAAGGTAGCGCGCAGCGCAGTAGCAGCAAAGTGTTGCAGCCCAAGGTGGTCGCCGGGTTTCTGCGCCCCGAATAGAACCAGATGTCGCCGCGACGACCGCTGCGCGGCGCGTACACCCTCCGTCTATCGTTCCAGCACATCGACCACCTCGATCGGCGTAGTACGCCTGGCAGCGAACTGGGCATAAACCTTGCTGATATTGTCCTGATCCTTCAGCAGCAGTGAATTCGGCAGGCGAAACGCCCACAGCTTCAGGGCATCGCCGAAAATGGTCGCACTGTTCTCGATGGCGGATGAGAAGAACGTCGCAATGCCGCGCGGCCGCTCACCGCTGAAGGAGACGGCATACTCGAATGGCGCCGTGAAGCATTCAATCGGAATGCCGAGCTCGCGGATCACCTGCAACTGTGATGCCGATTCGCGCGGATGCATGACGTAGACGAGCTCATGCCCAGCAAAGAAGGTTTTGACTCGCCCCATCAATCCGGCAAAGTCCGCGCGCGAAAGATAGCTCTGATCCACCAGCGGCTGACCGATGAACAGCACCTTGTCCGAAGGGTGCGCATCCGCGACCACCGACTTGAGATAGGCATAGTCGTTCCGAATGGTGGCATCACCCGGGGCGAGGTCCAGTTCGTAAGTCGTGAAAAAGATCAGCGCATCGACACCCCGTGTGTCCCAATCGACCAGCCGGCTTCGGATCCAGCGCTTGAACAGCTGGAGCACACTGGCCGGCGGTAGCGATACGGCAGCGCCTGCATCGCCCGCCTTGTCGAGGTGCCGGTCCCGGTTGATGCGCAGCGTATCGGTGCCCACGTCCAGCACGTAGAGCTTGCTGAATTCCAGCCTGTTGACGAGATGGCGCATGTGCCGGTCGTATGCTCTCCGGTAATTGCCGACCACCAGGTTGTCCACGGGACCGATGGCACGCGCCATGCGGTTCGCGCGTTGCCGCTTCACGGCCTGGTCGAATACCAGCCACAGCTCTTCCAGCCGTTCCTTGAGATTTTTCGGCGGATGCGCCCCGTAATCCTTGTCGGGCATAATGTAGCGAAAATCGTGGAAGCTGACGGATGCCCACCGCTCCGGTTCGATCACGCTGTCGAATTGCGCACGGGTGAAGTGCCCGGTATCGACGATGTACAAATGATTGTCATCCAGATGCAGGTGATGGATGGCCTCAAGCGCGCTCAGCACCTGATAGGGCGCGGACAGCAGGAAACAGTTCATCCCTCCACCCCGGACCGGCGCCGGTCCTGCGCGAGCTGCACACCATCCGTCGCCGTGAGCTTGTCGAGGTAGGCCAGGTTGTCCCAGCAATTTTCCGCCTGCTGCCGCGCCCAGGCGCGCAGCCGGGCGCGCAATTCGTCGCCCTGCCCGATCAACCGCACGAGTTCCCGGCCGATGCGCTCGCTTGCGCCGGACAGGTCATAGGCGTCGATGGCCGTATCCTGCAGACCTGCCATTGACATCAGCGCCTGTATCTTGAACGTTTTGGATGACAGCGGTATGACCGGCGTACCGCCACGCAGTGCGAATATCGCGACATGCCAGCGGCCGCCCACGTATGCCTGGGCATTGCCGACGATGTCGATGGCCTGCTGTACGGGTATGGTCAGGCCGATCAACGGCAGCCCCAGTCTGCGGGCCACGGGCCGGAAGATGACTTCATCGATTCTGTCGGAGGCAGTCAAGACGATCTGTCCCGGGTAGCTCGATTGCAGGTGGCGCACGAGGGCCGTCACGTCATCGATGATCGCGGTCGGCTGGCCATCGAACGAAAAGCCGGAGGTGCCGCCGATACAGATGTAAGGACGCGCCGGATCGAAGGCCGCGGTATCAGGCCAGATATCGAAATAAGTCGGCCGCTGCGCCAGCGCCGACCACGCCGCACGCTCCGCCGGCTCGAACAGGAACGCGGTGTCGGGCGCATAACGCCCGGCCCAGCGGTCACGGCACAGTTCCGCCGAGATCTGGTCACGGTAGGTGACATCGTCGAGCTGGGGATAGACCAGCGCCGCCATCCGGTCCAGCTCGGGATGACTGAAGTCTGCAGTATGGTTTATCAGCAGCACCGGCTTGCCGAACCGCATCCTGGCCAGATAGGCGAGAAACAACTCGGACCGGGGCAGGATACCGTTTCCGACCATGCAGCCGTCGCCGTGAATGATCAGCACATCGGCCGCCGCGATGGCGGCGTGCAGCGCACCGTAGTCAGCACGGTTCTGCATGAACTGTTCCGCCTGTTCCTCAAAGGTATCGACGGTGAGCGGAATCGGTCCTCCCGTACCGCGGGCATAGCGCCCGGTCCCGGTGTAGTAATGGAACTTGTCGCGCAGTTTGAATACCACCGGCGGCAGCAACAGGCGTAACCAGTCCTGCAGACTGCGCCCGGTCGCCTGCTGCTCCCGCCCTTCCTCGCACGGGCGGAAGAAGCAGCTTTCGCGCAGCTCGTCTTCCGTGATGATAGCCGTGATCGTGCCGCCCCGCTCCCGGATCATCCGCTTGAGTGCCAGTGCGGCCGCGCGGTCGCCCCAGTTCGGGTTGCTGCTGGAATCGTTGATCAGTAATACGTTCACGGGCTGCCTATGTCTCCTGCCTTGCCAGGGTGATGCGCCATATCCACTGGTCGACCTGCGTGAATATCACGCCCGGCTCCACCTCGATGATGGTCGGATAGCAGGATCCGACACCAGTCGCGGTCACCTGATTCATCCAGCTGGTTCCACCGTCACTGCTCAAGGCCAGGCAAACCTGCCCGTGCCCCGGGTATTCGAACCGCGCGACGTCGCCGGCCTCGTCCAGCCGCGACCAGGCTTCCGGATAGCGCCGGCCCCAACCCAGCGCCACACGCCCGTCACCGAGCGTGATCACACACGGACTGCAGCCGCGGTCCAGACCCGTATAAACCGGGGATGTCCAACTACGACCGTGGTCGCTGCTCCAGCTCGCATACAGGGGATAGTGATGCCCTGTGCGCATGATGCATAACAGTCTGCCATCGTCCAGCCGCGTCATGGTCGGTTCGACGAACCCTTCGCCGATGGGATCATCCGGCCGCGGGGCCGCGACCGTCGCCAGGAATCGCCAGTTCCGGCCCGCATCGGACGACGTGAGCACGAAGCTGCGCATCATGTACTTCACTTCATGCCGGGACGAGCGATCCGGGGGCTCCTGACGGTCCACACTGAAATTGCCATACATGGTCAGCAGCCAGGATCCGTCCGGCATTACGAGGATGTTGCGGTGGACATACAATCCGTACCACGCGTCCTCTTCCGGTGCCGGTGAGCCCGCGGGGATCTCGAGCTGCGCCTGTTCCTCCGCCAGGGTACGCAGACCGTCGGTCGAACGCCAGGCCCGTAACCGGTAACGGCCCGGCGAGAGCGGCTCCGCCCTGCCACCGACAGCGTAAAACATGTCCGGTGTCGCGAGCACGGCACGCTCCGGCGTCGCATTGATCGCCTCGACATCGATCGCCTGCTGTGGTTGCACGGTACGGCCGCCGTCATGACTTGCCAGCCCACCGTGCAGATACAGCGTAGCGTCGGCTGCCTGGAAACAGCGGATCCAGCGGCCGTTCCCCAGTGCTTGAATCGCTCCGACCTGGGCGAACGTCGCCGGCACTGACGCGCGTACGGGTTGTGCCTGGGGTCTGCGGTAAACGCCCAGATAGTATGCGGCCGGCGCCAGCACCGCGGCCTGCAGCAAGAACAGTCGTCGTGTTAGCCTCATGCGGACACGGCGGCTGGTTTAGCCAGCATCCCCCGGCGGCACCTCGGCCAGCAATCCAGCCTGCAAGAGCCTGTCGACAACGGGGTACAATCGGCTGACCGGTATCCCGGTGACTGTGCTCATATCGAGCAAATCCCTGGTGCCATCTGCATAGGCCAGCACATTGAGCATATCACTCACCTGACGGTGCGAATCCCTGGTACCCGTTGACGGGTACAATCCGTATTTGCCAAGTTGCGGCTCTCCCAGGCAGGTGGCACGGTACACACTGTTCCGTTCCAGCAATTCCAGGCAATCGCGCAGCACCGCGTAGCCGCCCGCCAGCCCGGCCGGGGTGACCAGCTCCAGATTGTCGAGCGAGGTATGGTATTCCGGATATTCGCGATACTTGGAGCGCATGACCGAGGCGACCGGCAGGTCAACACCGGGACTGCAGTACTGCCGCTCATCGCTACCCCTATCCAGATAGGTATAGCGGCAGTACCCGGGATGCTGCTCGTTCAGGATGCACTGCGCGGCCCGATCCGCGAGCGTGTCGCCGGCACGGGAAGGCAGGTAGGAGTATGCCCGCTCATCGCCCATGCAGGTCAGGTTGAACCCGGCGATGACATGGCGCTGCAGGTATGCCAGGTTCCGGCTCAGATAGGTCAGGGCGCCGATGGTCTCCGGTATGAATATGATACGGTAACTCAGTCGGCGCGGGCGGCTGCGCAGCCACTGCGCCAGCGCCGTTGCCACGACGGGCCCGGATAGTTCGTTATTGGCCATCGACGGATGGCAGACATAGGTAGAAAGAAACACCTCCCGGCGTTCCGCACCGGGGATGAGCAGCTCGCCGTAGGTGAGCGAGCCAGCCGTCAGCGACGAATCGACAACAACATGGTAGTCGCCGTCCTGCAGCTGTTGCCGCTGGCGGTGCGACAGGCAGAAACCCCAGCGTTCCTTGTAATATGAAGTGATATACGGGATGGCTTCCGGCTGGTCTGGCAACGAATACAGATGCTGTTCCAGCGCCGCGCGCGGGAGCACGGTATCGACCGGCGTTGAATAACTCACGACATGCAGATTGTTCGCCTTGAAGTCGACGATCTTCTGCCCGCGGGGATCTTCGATGTAGGCATCCCGGATCGACCATTCCCTCGGCACGGTCCAGTCGAACACCTGTGTACCGCTGGGAACCTCGAACATCTGCAAGGGGATATAGCGCTGAATCAGCTGCAGCGTCTGGCGCACACCGTCACCGGTGATGCTGCGACAGATTGGGAACAGCTCCCGCGCCAGGTCATGCATGCCCTGGCCGGGATTTCCGGGATCGATCACGCGTTCTGTCATCTATGCACCTGGACCGGCAGATTCAAAACTTGCCGCTCTTGCAGTCCTCCTGTGCGCGCTGGTAGTCCTCGTGCCTGCCTATATCCAGCCAGTATTCTATGATCGGGAAACTGACGACCACCTGCTTGTTGCGCAGCAGCAGGTGTATCAGGTCGGGCATATCGAATCGCTCGCGCTCAGGAATCAGGTCGTAGGCCTCGGGCTCCAGCAGGTAAATCCCCGCGTTGATGAAAAACGTGAACGACGGTTTTTCCTGCAGCCCGATCACATGCATATTCTCGCTCTCGACCACACCGAATGGCACATCGACCTCGTACTTGCGCACGCCCACCGTCAACATGGCCTGATGCTGCTTGTGGAAAGACAGCATTTCCGCGAAGGATACACCGGTGAGGATATCCCCGTTGAGCACGACAAATGGCTGATTCGGACGCGGCAGCAGGCGCAAGCCGCCAGCCGTACCGAGCGGATGCTCCTCGTGGGCGTAGTTGAGATTGACGCCGAATTTACCGCCATCGCCGAAATGCTGCCTGATATTCTCGGGCAGATGATGCGTGGTCAGGTTGATGTCCCTGACACCGGAATCGCGCAGCCGGTTGATGGTCCGTTCGAGCAAGGGCTGATTGCCGACCGGCAGCATCGGCTTCGGTGTCTGCTCGGTCAACGGCAGCAGCCGCTTGCCGAAACCGCCGGCCATGATCACTGCCGACAGCTCCAGCGAATTGTCCTCTGCAAGATCGCGTCGCAGCAGAAAATCGTAGAGATTTCCGTCTTCGTCTACCACTGGCAGCTGGTTGATGTCGCGCTCCGTCATTATCCGCAAGGCTTCGCTGCTGGACAGGGGATGACGGACCGTGAAGGGATCGCGCTTGGCAATGTCCACGCATGGCGTATCCAGGGGCATACCGCGCAGGAAGGCGCGCCTGACATCACCGTCGGTCAGGAGCGCATCGAGCCGCCGGCCCGTCGCGCAAACCACCAACGCACCGGTTCCGGCTCGATCGAGTTGCGCGATTGCATCCGCGACGGTCCTGTCCGGCTGGATGATTACCTGCCCGAGCCGTTCCGCCGAACCGATCCGCAGGCTCTCGTCTGCGACGAGATTCTTGCGCAGCAGGACATCCTGGAGTATGCCGCCGTCATCGACGATCGGCAGCTGATCGATACCGCGCTGCACCATCAGGTGCAGGGCATCGTGGCCGCTCAGGCCTGGCCGCCCCAGGATCGGACCAGAGTTGGCGACCTCGCTACTGGGAGCATCCTGCGTGACACCGCGCAGCAGCGCGCGGCGGATGTCGCCGTCGGTCAGCAGACCGACCACCTTGCGGCTTGCATCGCACAACACCAGCGCGCCGCTACCGGCCAGATCGAGCCTGCGCAATGCCTCGCCCAGCGGCAGCTCCGGTGCGATTATCAGGGCATCCAGTTGTTGCATCCCATGCCTTTCCATAGCCATCGACTCAGGGTGAAACCGGCAGGTTCCAGTGCTGTCTGGCAACCTCGCCGCTGGCAGGATCGAGCACCGCCACCGTGGTGGTGCCATAGGCATTGTTCGCGGCCACGCCGACCGCGCTCAGCGCCGCCAGTGGCACGGTCTCGGCGTCGAACACGTACTGCCAGCGGTGGAACGGGATATCGATATCGAAGTTGTCGTGGTGATAGGTTCCGGCGAGCGTCTTCAGCGCCAGCCAGGGCTGCGGACCGAAGGTCGGCGTTGCCGACTCGACCACCATCACGTGGGTATGCGCATCGACGGCATTGATGCTGATATCCAGCTCACAGGGTGGTTGCGGCGGCAGCGCGAGTGCGCCGCGCATGGCTGCGACCGCGTCGGCATACCGGAACGGCACATCGGGATAGTCGGCTGCGACCTTGTGCAGCAGGCCTCTCACCTCGTCGACATCCGGCGCCATGTCGCGGAAATCATGATTGGTCACGGACAGTACTACCGGCCCGCCCGCACGCGCTTCCTCGAAGGCCTGCCGGACATCCGCTTCTGTGATCAGACGGAAACGCGTGCCCACGTTGAGACAGCGGGCGATCCAGCGCCGGCAGTCACCCGGCACCTGGTAGTCATCCGCCGCCGGATGATAGGGTGCCCAGCTGACCGGCGCCCGTCGCCAGTCGCCGAAGCGGCCGCCCCGGAGTCCGAACTGGGCGGTATCCTCCGCCGTCTGCACCATCGCCTGGCTGGAATAGTCGAACGGAATGAACTGTTCCAGGAACCAGTGACTGTCGGGACGGATCACGTGGAAGCCGGGACGGTTTGCCGCCGGGAACCAGCGCCGCTCGATCACGCGCCGGCTCAGTACCTGGAACAGGGTATCGGAAGCGGCCCACCAGTGCGTGGCGCAGCGATGGGCCTCGTGCCGGAAATTGTGCGGATGGAAGTGGAAATAGACCCCGTCCTGATGCGACCCCGTTTCGCGCAGCATGGCCTGGTAGTGGTCGAAGACGTTCAGATAGCCCAGATCGCGCCGCCGCGGGTTGTCACCATAGCCGATGTGATCGAGGCAGAACCAGCTGTAGACCCAGCCGCCTCCGGATGAGTCGGGCTGCTGCTGCCGGAAGCCGGTCGACATGATGCGGGTCAGCATCGCATCCACCTTGTCCCAGGTATCGTTGTACGCAAGCAAATGCGGATCGACCACCTTCTGCACGGCGGCCTCGATACCGCCCAGATCAACCTCGCCTGCCTGCAGTCGGCGCAACAGTGCGGCACCGGGCTCGAGCTCCAGGTTGAAAATCGCTTTCAGCCGCTCGAATGTCGCCGTCACCGACTCGTGCAACGGACCTTCGGTATCAATACAATGGACGACGTATACCGTGCTGGGCATCGTTCGCTCCCTCCGCTATTCGATTTCCAGGACCTGCCGCAGTCAGACCAGATCGCCCCAGGACAGGACCTGGTCTTCCGCAACAGCGTTGGCCAGCTTGCGGCCAACCACGTACTGCTGTTCTGACGGTGCAATGCCGGTTCCGGGACGCTTGGCCGTCAGGTCGGCGTCGGTCAGCACGTGTCCCGCCGGCAAGTCTGCGCGCGCCACCAGGCTGCGCCGGAACTTACCGCGCTTTGCCTGCTCGGCAGGTGACACGATGCGGGCACTGCTGCCCAGGGCATCGAATATGTTGCGGCCCTCGGCGGTGATGACATGCATCTCCTCGGGATCTGCGGAAATGGCGTGATCCCAGCCCGGCATGTCCTTGTCGATGGTGAAGTGCTTCTCGATCAGGCAGGCACCCAGGGCCACGGCCGCCAGCGGTATGGCCGTACCGAGGGAGTGGTCGCTGAACCCGACCGGCATATCGAACACCTGCTCGAGCATGGGGATGTTACGCAGGTTGATGGTGCTGATCTCCGGCGGGTAGATGGAGATGCAGTGCAACAGCACGATGGCGTCGTTACCCTCCCCCCGCACCGTCTCGACCGCCTGTTCGATTTCCGCCAGCGTTGCCATACCGGTGGAGAGGATCATGGGGCGCTGCTTGCGGGCCACATAGCGCAGAAACGGCAGGTTGTTGATATCCATGGACGCGATCTTGAAAAAGGGCACACCGAGCTGTTCCAGCAGGTCTGTCTCCTCCTCGGAAAAAGGGCTCGAACAGAACACGACGTTGCGCTTGCGGCAGTACTCCAGCGCCTCGCGGTGCTGGGCTTCCGTGAACTGGTACGCACGCACCATATCCTCAAGCGAGCCGAAGTGCTTCTTCTTATCAGAGTACTCGGTGTTGCGGTTGTACTCCTCCCGCGCGATCAGCGACTTGTCTGTCCAGGACTGGAACTTTACCGCATGGGCACCCGCATCGGCCGCCGCATCGATCAGCCGGCGGCAGAGATCCATATCGCCGTTATGGTTGGAGCCGATTTCGGCGATGACATAGGGCGGACGTCCAGGCCCGACTTCGTGTGTTCCGAGGATTACCGGTTTCATAATATGTCCCTTAAGCTGACCACAGCTGTCTGTAAGATGGATGAGCAACGCTGGACCACCAGACTGGCGCCGGGTCCAGCGCATTGAGTTCCTGTATGTACCTGTCCAGCAAGCCGGGTGCAGCCACGGCCCATGCCGCGAACCGTTCCACCTCGTCTGCCACCGCATTCAGCTCGGCAAGGCGCGCACCAAGCGCGTCCGCCGGCACCGCACCATGCAGCAGCCGGAAATGTCGGCGCACCCGCTCCGCATCGCGCATGACCTGGTCCCGGTTGAACGGCGCACAGACCCGCACCATGTTGGAGGCATGCTGGCGGTAATCCATGCCGATCGAGGGCTCGAACGCCAACCGTGCGCCAATCAACCACGCGCGGGTTGCTAGATACCAGTCGACGATCTCGACCTCGGCCGGCACCGGGAGACAGCGTTGCAGCAGCGTGCTGCGCCAGGCCGTGTTGGAGAGTCCGAAAATATTATGGCGCGGCAACACCCGGGCCGGGTCCGCACCCGATGCAAGACTCAGCTTCCTGCCCAGGTCCCGGCCGTGCTGGTCTACCAGCCGCAGCGCACACGCGACCAGATCATGCTGCATCAGTCCCCTGCGGGCGTCGGCCACCCGTTGCGGGTGCAGGATGTCATCACTGTCCACCAGCACGATACCGTCGCTTGCCGTCACTGCCTGCGATAACACCTGTTGCCGGATCGCTGCCGGAGTATCACCCGCGTGCGCAGCAACCCAGGTGGCGTCCGGCGTATCCCCGAAACAATCGCATACCTGCTCTGCAGTCAACCCGTCCAACGCGATCCAGAGCGCATAGGCGGAATCGGTCTGGCGCTGCAATGAGACATACCAGTCACGCAGGAACGGTTCCGAACCGGGATACACGGTGGTACAAACAATAAGGTTTTCCGGGGCACCCATCATATACAGTCTGACAACGACACCGTCATCTCCAGTCTGCCGCTAGCCGGCATCCCGTGCCTGTTCCAAGCGGATCAGCAGCATGGCCATCGCCCAGTCCTCTTCGGTGTCGATATCCATTCCGTGTTGCCAGCTGATCTCCCAGCCAGTGCGGCCGGCGATATGATAACCGCCCTCCCTGCGTAACACCTCGGCCTGCGCCCACCATACGGCACCGGTCGGGCAGTAAAGTTCTGGTAGATCCTGGCTGCGCGCGCGCAGCGCGTCGGGGAACAACGGCTCGAGTTGGTAGTTATCGCCGCGCTGCATTGCCCACCAGGGATTCTGCCAGCCATACCGCACCACCGAGATCTGCGATGCCGCAGCGGTCGCCTGAAACTGCCGGTGACTGTCCGCGATATCACGCGCATCGCGCAACGGACAGTTCGGCATCAGCTGGCAGACCTGCGCATAGCGGCTTGCGTCCGGGTCCAGGCGTTGCAGGATGTCCACCGTGACAGCTGACACCGGTGTCACATCATCGGCCAGATTCGCGTCGCGCAGGAACGGCACCTCCGCACCCGCCGACTGCGCCACCGCCGCTATTTCCGGGCTGTCGGTGCTGACCACAATCCGCTCGAACAGATCGGATGCCAGCGCGGCCTCGATGGTATAGGCAATGAGCGGTCGGCCGAGCATATCCCGGACATTCTTGCGCGGCACCCGTTTGGAGCCGCCGCGCGCGGGTATGACAGCAAGCCTGGCCATGTTCATGCTACTTATCACGATCTCGTCCGTACCCCTGCACCGGTGCCGTCTGCCGCCGGCGGTTGCAGGCTGTTGCTAAATTTTATGCGGCCCGGTGATGACAGCCGCCGCAAGCGCGACTGCCGGGTCCAGCCGTTCGCGCGAGCGGCATTCGATGCCGGCGTGGCTGGCACAGAGTGATCATTGGCGGTTAACTGACGATCTGGCACGCAGCCCTGCCGTGACCGGGCCTGCCTGGATCATGACCGCTGCCTGGCCGGCGTACCGATGTACACGCCCGCCTCCGGCAGATCGTCCGTCACCGTCGCCCCGGCACCAACCAGACAACGCGCGGCCACCCTGACTCCCTGTTTCAGCACCGCGCCAGCACCGATCATGGCGAGTTCACCGACCTGTACGTCCCCGCACAGGACCACCCCCGGCGCGAGATGGGCCCCGTCGCCGACATGACAGTCGTGGTCGACCGTGCAGCCGGTATTGAGAATACAGGCCATACCGATCCGGGCGCCGGTCACGACGACGGCCGCGTCGCAGACCACCGTCCCGGCCCCGAACCGGACATCCTCGTTGACAAGGGCGGCCGGCGACACCAGAACCGGCAGCTCGAATCCCATTTCGACTAGTGCCGTGGCTTTCTTTACCCGCAGGTCGGAAATGCCCGTGTTCCCCAGCCCCAACGCCGCGCAGCAGGTCGCATGCTCCCGCAACAGGGATTCGAGCACCCCGTCGTCGCCCAGGTACGGCACCGACAGGATGTCCGGCCGCGGCGCCGTGTCCGTGAAGCCGAGCAGCCGGTAGCCGGCCAGCTTTCTGATAAGGCTGATCACCACCCTGGCGTGCCCGCCGCCGCCGACGACCACGATATCCTTCATTGCGCCAGGGCTCTGAGAACGGTATCGACGTCGGCAGGCGTCAGGCTGGTACTGCAGGGCAGGTTTATGGTCTGTGCGTACAGGGACAGCGCACGCTCTACGCGATAGGCCTGGCAACCGCGATAGGGCCGCTGCAGGTGATTGAGATACCAGACTGGTCGCGTCTGGATCTGCTGCTGCCCGAGCGCCTGGATGACCTGTTCGGGCGTGCGCCCGTAGCGGTCCCGGTCGATGCGCAATGCATACATCCAGCAGTTGTTATCGGCATAGGGGGGGACAGCGGCAATACTGAGACCTGCTATCCCGGCGCAGCCCGTACGATATGCTTCGAAATTGCTGCGCTTGATTTCCAGGAACCGCGGCAACTGCTCGAGCTGCGCCACGCCCAGTGCCGCCTGCAGATTGGTCAGGCGGTAATTGTAACCGACCTCGTTGTGCACATAATGCAGCTCGTCGTCCTTGGCCTGGGTCGTCAGGTAACGGGCTCGTTCCGCGTAAGCTGCATTGTCGGTGACGATCATGCCGCCACCGCCGGTGGTCAGAATCTTGTTGCCGTTGAAGGAAAAACAACCGACATCCCCGATAGTTCCGGTATGCCTGCCGTCGCTGTAGACGGTGCCGAGGCTCTCGGCGGCATCCTCGACGATCCGGATACCACGTTCGCGGCACAGCGGCACGAGCTCCTGCACCCGGGCGGCATTACCGAAGACATGCACCGGCACCAGTGCGGCGATGCGGCGTCCGCTGCGGCGGTTGTAGCAGACGCCTTCCCTGAGCTCCGTCTCGTCCTCCAGGAACTCACGTGTGCTGTCGACATCGATGTTATAGAACTCGTCGCAGTCCATGAATACCGGGCTGGCACCCAGGTAGCTGATGGCATTCACGGAAGCGATAAAGGTGAGTGTCGGGACCAGTACTTCGTCCCCCGCGGTCACACCCACCAGACCAAGCGCCACATGCAGCGCAGCGGTACCGTTCATGCAGGCTATGGCATGCCCGGCACCCGTATAACGCCTGAAATCCTCTTCGAACCGGCTGACAAAGCTGCCGGCAGTCGACACCCATCCGCTATCCAGACACGTTTTCACATACTCCCACTCATTGCCCGTGATGCAGGGTACTGACAGAGGTATCATGTGGTTAGTCCCATCCAGTGTGCATAGTGCACGGGGTAGCGCCGATTCAGGACGCGCTACGGCTAAGGTGCCTGCGGCTACGCGCCCGCGGGTCGGGCCGACACCGCGCAGCAACCTGCCGTACTGCCGGCACCCGAGGCTGCGCTGCGACCCGCACCGAATGCGGGCGGTCAGCATGCACGCCTGTACGCGTCACCACGTCATTAATCGGCAGCATCCGGTCAGTGAAGAGTCTGCGGGATCATGGCCATAGGGCACCGGGCGCAGGAGCTACCGCCGGGACCCGGGTTGCAGACATGCGCTGATAGCATCCATTCCCCGGTTCCCGCTGCGGTCGAGGGCTGGGCACCGCTACCGCGACACACCCAGTCGGCCGACCCAGATCGAGAGGCAAATTCTATATATATTACAGTATCTTAAAATCAAGCATGGCAAATGCAGGCAAGCTCGGCAGGGCCGCCGCTAGCGGTAAAACCTCGCCTAAACATACCGCATCTATTCAGCCATTCCAAGCGCGGGCGCGCGCGGCGGCAGATACTGCTCGCAGACCATCAAGCATGCCCTGTTCATGCCGTCAAACCCCTGCCGTCCGGCACTAACGCCCGCCGGCGCGATCGGCAAGGCCGCAAGTATTGGCACGGCAGGCCAAATCTGTAGTATTGGCCAGGCCGCCGGGAACCGGCGACTGACCCGAGGGTTCATATTGACATTCAAAAATCTTGTCTCGATCATCGGAAATCCCTTCGCCCTGCGTCTGACTGCGCACGCCCCGCGCATCCTCATGTATCACCGGTTTGCCGTGCAGGACGAATGGCGGCGCTTTCCGATCGCGGCATTCGAGGCGCAGCTCCAATACCTGCAGAGACATTTCACCGTCATCCGCCTGACCGAACTCGCCGAGCTGCTCCGGGACGGGCAACCACCGCCGCGGAACGCCGCCGTGATCACCGTCGATGATGGTTATGTCGACTTCCACCGGCTGGCGGCACCGTTGCTGGTCCGCTACGGGATGCCTGCCACGGTATTCGTCGTGGCGGACTTCGCCGACCAGAGGATCTGGCTCTGGTACGATGCCTTGCATTACCTGATTACCCGGACGCCTGTATCCGCCGGCAAAATCACCTTCGCAGGCAAGCAGTTCAAATTCCGTCTGCACGACGACAGGGACCGCAACCAGCTTTGGGGCAGGCTCGCCGACCACGTTCTGTATGCGCCGCAAGCCAGCAAACTGCGCCTGATACAGGCGTGCCAGGATCAACTGCGCATCGAATTGCCGGCCACACCGACGGACAACTACCGCTCGATGAACTGGCAGGAGATCAACAGCCTCGATCCGCTGATCGACATCGGTTCGCACACCTGCAGCCACCCGATACTTTCCGGTGTCAACGACCCGGACGTGCTCGCCCACGAGATCGGCGCCTCCAGGCAGCAGATCGAGCAGCATATCGGCAGGCCGGTGACGACGTTCTGCTACCCGAACGGACAGGCAAGGGATTACAATGCAACCACCTTGCATGAGGTCGAACGCAGTGGCTACGTCTGCGCCGTATCGGCCCATGGCGGACTTGTCGATCCCGCCGTGAGCAACCTGTTTCACCTGCCACGGGTACCCGGTCCGAACACGCGTGATCAATTCGTGCGCACGATCAGCGGCCTGACACATCTGCGCCAGAAACTCCCCGACAAATGGACCTGACCCGCCCCAGCGGTCACCACCCTATGCAGAATGATTGCACCATCAGTGAACCGGCCCGCCTCGAGGATATCGGGCCGGATGCCTGGAATGCGCTGGCGGCGGCATGTCCGGACGCAACCTGCTTCCAGGCGTACGAATGGATCGCCGCCTGGTGGCGGGTCTTCGGCGCCGGCAGGGAACTGCGTCTCTATGCCGTCCGGCGCGGGGACGTGTTGTGCGGCCTGGCGCCGATGTATCTGGAATCCGGGATGCTGCGGTTCGTCGGCGAGGGGCATTCCGACTACAACGTATTCCTCTGGCATGCGCAGGAACCTGCCGTCGTGGAACTGCTGCTGGACATGCTGCTGCAGCACCGCAGGAGCAAGGTCATCGAATTTGCGGAAGTACCGGAGACCAGCGCGCTGGCGCAGGTGCTACACCAACGCAGCGACCCCAGGTTGAGACGACACGAATCCACGCCGTGTCCCAGGCTCACGCGCACGGAGGCATCCATCAACAATGCGCTCGGCAAGAAAAGCATCAAGCGCAATCGCAACAAGCTCGCCCGGCAGGGCACGCTAGCCGTGGAGCACCTGGACAACGCCAAGGACATCCTGCCCTGTCTCGACACGTTCTACCGCTACCATATCGACAGATGGTCGAACACGGAATACCCAAGCCTGTTTCTCAATCCGGACAACCGGTCATTTTACGAAGCGCTCGTACACTCGGCGCTGCCGATCGTGTTCACCGTCATCCGTGTCGACGGCCAGCTGGTCGCCGCACATTTCGGCATGCGCTCGGCCGGCTGGCTGATCTGGTACAAGCCCGCATTCGACACCGGCCTGGCCAACTGCTCGCCCGGCGAGGTACTGCTCGCATCGCTGATAGAATACGTCAGCGACAATGCCCTGGATGGCCTCGATTTCACTCGCGGGGAGGAAGCGTTCAAGCTGCGCTACTGTACCGAGATCAGGTACAACCTGAACTACGCGCATCATCGCCACCCCCCTTATCTGCAGGATGGCAAGCGCGCCCTGAAACTGGGCGTCAAGCGGCTGTTGCGACTGGCGCGGCTCCGGCCGTAGCGACGGAGTCCCACCGCATGCAGGCGGACGTGTGTCGGCTGCGGCTACTGCAGACTCTGGCGTTGCCCGTACAGGTCGTACACGAGGCCGGCGAAGATCTTGAATTCTTTGTAGGTATCGATGGTCTGCGTGCTGTCCTTGCGCTGATACTGCAGGCCGAAATTGCAACGCAGCTTCCTTGACAGACCGTAGGACGCATTGCCGCCCACGATATATTCCTTGTCGGTTCGGCCGGTATCCAGCTGCCGTGTCCTGATGTACTGGGCGATTATCCCCGTTTTCAGTTGCGCTGCTATCGGATAATCCAGACTCATACCGACGGCCTGCACCCGCAGATCCTGGGTTGATTCGGTATAGTCGAGATCACGCAGTTCGGCCCACAGTTGTGAACTCGTTGTCACATGTTTCTGCTGGTAGGTCACGCGCAGGGTGTTGTTGCGCAGGATATCGCTGGTCGCCTGCTCGTTGGTGAAATCTCCAGTCTGCGGATCGACCATAGATCTTAACAGGTCGATGTTTGCATCCGTCAGGCTGGATACCAGGTAGGTACGCAGGCTGGATGTGCGGGTAATGTTGTATTTGACGTCCAGCGACCCGGTCATGCCCTTACGGTCCTTGAACATGTCCCGGTCGACACGCGTCGCGCCGGCCGTGACGTTGTACTGCAGCCGCGACAACGTGCGCTCCAACATCCCGTGCAGGGTGTGTATGCTGTAGTTGGGATTCAGGGTTTCGTTATCGTAGTTCACCTGCCGCGTTTCCCCGTCGACGCCTACGACCAGGGTCGGGCGCAGGTTGAAGTGCCAGCCGGCGGTCAGGCCGTATTGACGATTATCGATATCGTCCTTTCCGTAGTAGTAGTCCTGCAACTGCGGCTGCAACAGCAGCTCGCTGCGCTGACCGACCGGGAGCGTGATCTCGGGGCCGAAACTGAAGACATTGGTATCCTGGATATTGTCCGGCGTAAACGCATCCAGCGTATCCACCGGAACCTGGGCAAAATAGTCCTCGACCTGCCAGACCAGCCGGTCCTTGAACTGCTCCCAGCTGGCCACACCGTTGAGACTGTAGTAATTCCGGTTCGCGAAGGTGCCATTCAGGTACTCGAGATGTTCCAGCGAAGCGGAGATGCCCGTCGTGAACGCTCCGGTGTCCTCAAATACCGTCACGCCTGCGGTCGTGTTGACAATCCAGTCGCTGTCCTCGTTGGTCGAGGTCAGCTTGGAATTATCCGTGTAGGTCATGCCGAGGTTGAGATCCGCGCCTATTTCGAGTGCGGCGGCGCCTGCGCTGCACGAGATCAGGACAAACAGCAGTACGATGCGCCCGAAGCTTTCCTGTTGCATGGTGTTTTTCTTCCTGCTGCTGTCCAGGTGTCAGCGCGACCGTCAGAAGATGCGCTCCGGCACAGTGATGACATCACCTGGCAGCAGCCTGACGTTGGTGGTCATGTCACCCTTCTCGAGTATGTCTTTCAGATGGATGTCGTAGGTCTGGGTCCCGCTATCGCTGCGACGGTGCAGCTTGGTGCGATTACCGTCCGCGTACACGTTGACACTGCCGGCCTCGAGCACCGCGTCCAGCACCGTCATGCCCTGGTGGTAGGTCATGGACATGTTCTTTTCGACCGCGCCGGTGACGCGCACGCGGGAGAGGAACGCATGCCCTACCAGGTCGGTCAGCACGACCGTCACATTCGGGCTCTTGATGTAGCTGAGCAGCTCAGACTCGATGTTCGCGGCAAGCTCCTCCGGTGTCCGGCCGGCTGCCTGGATATCACCCACCAGCGGCACGGCGACCATGCCGTCCGGGCGGATCGGCTCGGAAACGGACAGATCGGGGTTGTTCCACACGCTGATCTGGATCTTGTCGCCGACGTCCATCTTATAGGTGTCGACCAGCACCTCGTGACCTGTCACCTGCTCGGGCAAGTTCGGCGTTCCCACCGCACAGGCGGCCAACAGGATGACGAGCACGCCGACAATGCATTGTTTGAAAGCAGATTTCATGGTTTCACTCCCTGAGGCCGGAACTGCTGGAAAATCGATCGATCGCCAAATATATCGCATGCCACCGGCTTTATCCAACCGCCGGACGGTGATGCGCGACGCGTACCGCCCGCCTGCAGACGCCGGCGCCAGTGAGCAGCTGCAGCGTGCGCGGTCATCCGGTCCGTGCCGGATAGAGCGCCAGCTCGCCCAGCACATCGGCGACCGTGCCGAAGCGAAAATCTTCCAGCAGCCGCCGGAGTCTCGATTCGCATTTCGCCAGGTTATGGTAATGCCGGAAGCGGGAAAGCCGGCTGGCCTGCACCTGCGGCTGGGACGGATCGATTTCCCAGGGATGCAGGTAGAAGATGAACGGCCGGTTGGCGCGGTTGATCTGGGCCAGGCCGTAACGCGTGAGCGCATACGGGAAGATACGGAAATAGCCGCCGCCCGCAACGGGGAGCCGCATGCCCAGCAGAGATGCCGTGGAGAGCGGAAACTCCGTCAGCTCGTGTCCCGCCGGCGTGGTCAGCCGATAGGGGTGCCGCGGGGCATCCGGCATGCCGTAGCGGTCATGGCGGATCGGGAAGATGCTGGAATCGTAGCGGAAACCCGCCTCTGCCAGGATATCCAGCGCCCACAGCGACCGCTGGGTGATCGAATAGCTGGCCGCGCGGTAACCGTCCACCGGCGCCTGGATGATATCCTCCAGCAGCGCCTTCGACCGCATCGTTTCCGCGCGGAAGGTGGCGGGATCCTGGTTATACACCAGCTGATGACTGTAGCCGTGACAGGCCACCTCGTGGCCGGCTGCCGCGAGCTGACGGATGAGTTCCGGCACCCGTTCCGCGACCCAGCCCAGGACGAAGAAGGTCGCACGCACATTGTAACCATCGAACAGCTCGAGCAGGCGGTGCGTATTGTCTTCCACCCGCAGGCGGTAGCCGTCCCAGTCGGCAGGATCGATCCGGCCGGCAAAGGCCGAAACGTGAAAGTAATCCTCGACGTCGACGGTTAGGGCGTTGGTTATCATGATTGTGGACGCGGCCCCGGACCGCGATGGGGTCCGTCACCCGAGGCGGAACAATAAGGCCTGGGCGCTACCCCTCGTCGCCGGGCGGGCTCTCTTTCTCGCCGTAGGGCGCATAGTAGTTGTAGTAGTAGCCGCCACGGTTGGAGATACTCTCGCTCTTGTTGAGCACCAGACCGGTCGCCTTGTCCCTGGGTATCATGTTGAGCGCATCGCGCACGATGGCATAGGGCGTCTTGCCGGCTTCGATGACGAAGACGATCTGCCCGACGATGGTCGCCAGCACCTGGGATTCGGGCGTCGACAGCAACGGTGGCGCATCGAACACCACGATGCGATCGGTGTAGCGCGAGGCGAATTCATTGACCAGCCGTTTCATGCGCTGACTTGCCATCATCTCGGTGATGTATTCGTGCGGCTTGCCGGCCGGCAGCACCACGAGCCCGGGCACGTCGGTCTTCAGCAGCGCATCCTCGATCTGCACGTTCTCGCTGGCCAGCAGGTCGGTGATGTCCGGACGCCGCTGCTCGATGCCCAGCAGCCGACTGACCCCCTGCTTGGTGACATCGCAGTCCACCAGCAGCACGGTGTGGTCGCGCTCCTGGGCGAACGCCAGCGCAAGGTTGACCGCGGTGAAGGTCTTGCCCTCGCCGGGCACGGAGCTGGTCACCATGATCAGGTTGCCCTGATCGACGAGCGAGGCGGACTTGCCGAAGGCGTTGGACAGCAGCGGGCGCTTGATGCGGCGGTATTCACCGCGGATCTCCGGTCCCAGCGTGGTGTCGGGCACCAGCATCCCCTTCTCGCGCAGGCGATCCATGACCTTGACGGTGTGCGGTGTGGCTCGGGTTTCGCTCAATACGGCATTCTTCATCACATCGGTCCCGCCGCCGGGCGCAGCGCCGTCATGACCGGCACCCTCACGCCCCGCAGCCTTGCTATCGGCAAAATCCCTGTGCCTGTCGTATTTGCCGGTAAACATACGGTTACTTCACGATCTCGGCGATCAGGGTCCGGACCTGCCCGGATCCCTGCTGCTGGAACACGACCACGCCGCCGAAGAAGCCGAACATCAGCAGGACGACCAGCAGGAAGGAGGTCAGTTCCAGCCGGCGCTGACGCCGTTTCTCCGGGGTCATCTGCAGGGCGATGGTCCCCAGCACCGGCAGGTCGATCATCTTCTGCAATTGCTTGAAATCCACGAATGTCGGATAGAGCAGGAAACGCAGGAGACTCCAGCCGACCCCGGCCATCAGTGCAACCGCGAACACGCCGAACAACAGCAGGGAACGCCGCGGACCTGAGGGCAGCAGCGGGACGACCGGCGCCTCGACCACGCGGAAGATGATCTCGCTGTTGTTCTTCTCCACCTTCTGCGCGAGCCGCGCCGCCTCCCGGCGTTCGACCAGCGCGAGGTAGCGCTCCTTGGTGATATCGTAGTCGCGATTCAGCTTGACCAGGTCGGCCTCGACCTGCGGGATGATGTCGACCGACTGCTGCAACTCGACCAGCTTCTGGCGCTGCTCGGCGAGCTGGACCTGGAGGGTGCTGACCTCGACCCGGGCCCGGCTTTCCTGTGCCTTGAGATCCTGGTAGACGGGATTCAGGGTCACCTTGGTCTCATCCGTAAAGCGGGTATCCGTACCGGTGTCGGGGTCGAGCCCCTGTTCCAGGTCGGCAATCCGGGCCCGCAGGGCCTTAACGTTGGGATGCTCATCGGTGTACTGGGTCAGCATCTCGTTGAGCTGCTCCTGCAGGGCGCGCAGCTTGGCGGCGGCGGCACCGCTGATCTGGCTGCTCTGGAACATCGGCGATTCGCCCGAGAGCTGTTGGCGCAGGTCGTTGTAGCGCTGCTTGGCCAGGCGCAGGGCCGAATCCGTCCTGTCGATCAGCTCCTGCTGGCGCTGCAGACGGTCATAGTACCCGCCCTTTTCGTTCGGCATGAAACCGGAATTCTTCTTCTTGAACTCGGCCAGTCGCGCCTCGCCCTGCTCCAGGCGCTTCTCGTAATCCTTGATCTGCTCGTCCAGGAATTCCTCGGCCATGACCGTGTCCATCCGCCCCGATTTGAGCGTGCTCTCGATCAGGGTATTGAGCAGGGTGAAGACGACCTTGAATGCCGTCTCGGCGTCGCCGGAGGTGTAGCTGATTTCATAGATGCGGTTGTTTTCGCTGAACCCGCCCATGTTCTTCAGCTGGATGTTGTTGGACAGGTTCGCGATGAGCATCTCCTGGCCCTGCGGCGTCTTCACGTCGTGATCCATGTCCGTCTCGCGGATGACGGATAACAGACTCTCGCGGTTCAGCAGCATGCGGCTCATCACGTTGATTTCCCGTTCGGGATTGAGCTCGACTGCCAGCCCCTTGAGCAAGGGCTGCATGACCGAGGAGGTATCGATGTGTACCGCGGCGCGCGAGGTGTACTTGTCCGGCAGGGTGTAGACCACCAGCCAGCCGCTGATGGCAACGATCCAGGCGATGATCAGTGCAGACCAGCGGAACCGCCACAGGCTGTGCAGATAGCCGTATACGACGAGGAACTGTTCGTGTATCGAAATCATCTCGGTATTCTGTCGTGGTTGCCGGTCATCAGGGCCGCGACCAGACAGACCGTCGCCGGTCTTAACCCGGGATGAACACAGATGTGTACTGCCATCATCTCCAGCCCCGGGGCCCGTGGTCGCGGCAAAACGATCAAACCGCAACTGGCACCACTATAAAGTGAAAGACGCCAAAAAAGTATCAGCTAAAAGTCTTAGACGCGACGTCATCGGCACCGTCACACGCACGCTCCGGTGTGCGGCGGTTGAGCTGACCGCGGCACCTGGCCGTCACCGCAGGTTTGCGGAAACGCAAGGCACCACGGAGGTGACCGCAGGTATCTCCACGAACCACATACAGAGAGAAATAATTAACCATAACAACAGGTTAAGAATGCCGCTCGCGTTATGCCACCGGCCGGCGGGGGCATTATACGGGTTCAGGGGCGACATTTTACAGAGTACCCGCCGGAGTGAATACTGCACCGGTCAATTTCGCGAGAATTTCCTGGCTGGCTCCGGTGAGCGGTTTTCACAGGCACGGCGCCATCGAGGGCGAACGGTGCTGTCCGCTCCCCCGCTTGAAGGATCCAGGCCGGCAGCGACAAGAGCCGTCAAAAAGCCGTTCAATTGGCGCGACCACCCGCCTTCAGTAACAGGGCGGCATCGTCGCGGCCGGCAAAGGGTTCCCCACTGTCGAGCAACTGTCTCAGCAGACGCCGCCCCCGCGCCTGATCTCCCGCGCGGAGCTGGGCCACCGCATGGTGGTAGCGCACCTCGGCATTGTCCGGCAGTTTCTTGACAGCCTGTTCCAGCAGGCGCAGACCCTGGCTTTGATCGCCCGTCTGCAGCTGGATCCAGCCGAGGGTATCCATCACGCCCGGATTGTCCGGCGCGGCCTCAAGCGCGCGCTGCGCCAGCGCCAGCGCCTCGGGTCGACCCGTCTGCTGGTACAGACCGGCCAGGTTGTTGAGGGCGACCGCATTGTTCCCGTCCAGTTCCAGCACGCGCTCGTACTGCGTGATCGCCTGGTCGGGCCGGTCCATGTCCTGCCAGGTGGTGCCGAGAAATTCCAGGGCACGGATATCGTCCGGATGCTCGGCCAGCCACGCCTGCAGCAGCTCCGCGGCTGCCGCCAGGTTCCCTGCCCGCCCGGTGCTGCCGGCCTGCTTGAGCACGATATCCACCTGTTGCCGGTATTCGCGCGCGCGCGCGTATTCCTCGCTGGCGGCCAGGTAGTCGTTACGCGCCATGAGCGCATCCCCGGCCAGCTCGTAGCCCAGGTAAAGACCGGGATGTTCCTGCTGAATACGCTTACCAAGTTCCAGTGCCCGCGCATCGGATCCGCTCTCGAGCTCCAGCCGGGCCAGCAGGGACATGGCCGGGACACTCCCGGGCGCCTGCTGCAGCGCAGCCTCGAGCTGCACCCGCGCATCTGCCGGCCGCTGCAACTCCAGGTAGCACTCCCCCAGCAGCAGCCGGGCCAGCGCCGAGTTGGGTTCCTGCGACTGCAGCTGGGTCAGCGGCTTGAGTGCGGCCGCATAGTTGCTTTCGGCCATGAACAAGCGCCCCTGCATGGCCAGCACCATCGGATCGTGCGGACTCTTTTCCGACGCATCCCTGACCAATGGCCGGGCCAGCTCGAGTGAGCCGCTCTGCAGGTAATACTCCGCCAGCAGCACGCGCGGCCTGCTGTCGGCAGGCGCATGCTCCACTGCCCGCTTCAGCCAGTCCAGCATCTGCGCACCGTCGCCCTGCCGCTCTGCGATTCGCGCCAGTGCCAGCATGGGTATGGCGGAAGCCGTATTCAGGTCGACCAGCTGCCGGTTGAGGTCGATCGCGGCCTGATAGTTCCCCGCCTGTTCCTCCACGTGCGCCAGCGTCAGCAGCGCCGCCGGCAGCCCCGGTTGCAGCTGCAGGGCACGGCGCAGATACCGGCGTGCCTCGTCGGCATCGCCGCTGGCGGCGAACACGTTGCCCGCCAGGGTCTGCAGTACCGGGTCCTGCCCGCGGGTGCGGACCATCTCCAGGACCTGCTTGATCGCCTGCGGAAAGTCACCGGCGCGCAGGTGTGCCAGCACCAGCAGCATCTCCGCCTGCTGCTGCCCGCCTCCCGCCGCAAGCATGGCCTTGAGTTCACTGATGGCCTGGGCGGTATCACCCGCTTCGATATAGGCCCGTGCGAGTTCGGTGCGAATCTGCTGATTACCGGTGTCGAGCTTCAGTGCCTGCTCGAGTTCCGCGATACCGGCCTGACGCACGCCGCGGCGCAGATCGGAAAGCCCGACCAGGGCGAGCAACTCGACGTCGTTCGTCTCGTCGCTCAGCGCGCCGCCCAGTACCTCGCGCGCGGCATCGGCACGGTCCAGCAGGATATAGCTGCGCGCCAGCAGTTTGCGGGCAGCCAGATTGTCCGGTACGGCAGCGACATACTTGGCCAGGAAGTAGGCGGCCTGCTCGTAATTGCGAATGGCGAAGTTGACCGTGCCATAGAGCAGGCGTGTGGGATTATGCTCCGGCGCCAGTTTCAGGACCTTGAGCAGCAGCTGCTCCGCCCGGACATAGTCGCCCTGCTCGAAGGCCACGAGTCCGCCCAGATAGTTGATGACCGGATCGTCGGGATTCCTGCCGCGCAATGGCCGCAGGGCGGCCTCGGCCTCGGTGTACTGCCCCGCGACGATCTGCAGCTGACACAGCTGCAGCCGGGCAGTACGGCCATCGATGGTGATGAAACCGGGCGGATCGAGTTCCAGCACGCGGCGGTAGCGTGCCGTCGCCGCTGCGGTAGCGCCGGCGCGCTGCAAGGTGCCGGCGTCCAGCAACAGGAGCTCCTGGTCATCCGGGTAGCGCGCCAGCGCGTCATCCAGGATCGCGCGGGCCGCGCCCGCATGGCCGCCGAGTAGCTGCAGCTGAGCCCTGGCCAGCAACACCCGCAGGGCCGTCGGATCGATGCCGGCGGCCTCGTTCACCAGTTCGGCCGCACGCGCTGTAGCGCCGAGACCCGCCTCGGCGACCCCCTGCAGCGCCAGCAGACTGGCATTGTGCGCCGGCACGAATGCGGCATCCGGCTGCGCGACATCGCGCAGTTCGTCAAACCGGCCCATCCCGAGCAGGGCGCGCGCGACCCCGAGCCGCGCCTCTGCCGTATCCCAGCCGGCCGCTTCCGCCCGCCGGAACTCCTTGGCCGCGGTCGCGTAATCGCCGAAATCGAGATTGAGGCCCGCCAGCAGGTAGCGCGCCCTGGCGTTGTCCGGGTTCGCCTGCAGGACATTCTTCAGCTCGATGACCGCGGCGCTGATATCGCGACTGGCAAGGTAGGCATCCGCGCTCTGCATGAGCTGCTGTTCATCCAGGAACCAGTCGCTGCAGGCAGACAGCAGCAGCGCCAGCAGCGCGGGTTTGATCACGCTCCATCTAGACATCGGTACAGGCCATATTAACGTGAGCCACCGCGGCTGTTCGTGATACCGGCCAGTGCCGGGGCCATGGCCGCGGCGAAATCGGCCAGGTCAGACCGGGTCCGGGCGGCATCATCCGCGTAGTCCGCGGCGATCGCAATCACCGCCGACTGCGGCCTGCCCGTCACCAGACCGATGACCTGCATAACCTTGGCGAGCATCCTGTCGGTTACCTCCCGGTCGGCCACGACATACCAGTACCAGACCAGGCGTCGTCCGCCAGTGTCGTTCTGGAGTGACTGCTCGAGCGCACGGAGTGTGCCGGCTGCTGCTGGCGTTGCATGCTGCTGTACCATTTTCCACCTGCGTCCATCCGTGATGCTGTTGCGGTAATAGATCAGCTCGCTGCCCTGTTGCTGCACCGGGTAATAGCCCACATACAGGTAGACGGTCCGGCCATCCTTCCGGTACTGGCGCATTCCTTCGACTGCCCCCTGATAGACGGGGTTCCAGTCATCCGCCGCGGTCCAGGGCCCGGACCAGCCGCCCGCACCGGCGGGCAACGCCGGCAGCGCCGCCAGCGACGCGACTGGCCGGTGCAGGAGCTGCCAGCAGAGGACCGGCGTGGCGACCAGCAGGCCCAGCGCAGCCAGCGCCACCGGCACGAAACGCCGATAGCCACAGCCGCGCCCGCTCGCAGCCGTTGCGGGCGGCTGGGACGCCGCCGTATCCGCCACCCGGAAGAATCTCATATCGGCGAGCAATAGCAGCAACGCCAGGCCACCGAACAGATACCAGCCGAGGTAGAAATGATCCGTGACCAGCGAGGTCTGCATGCCGGTGACATGGCCGCGGTAGACGACGATCACCACGCGCAGGATGTTCGCGGCAATGGCGGCAGCGGCGGCGATCGTCACGACCAGCACCCGTCCCCGCAGGGAACGGTGGTACAGACTGGCGTAGAGCAGGCCCAGCGTCAGCGCGGCGAGCAGGTAAGCCAGTCCCGAGCATTCCTCGTCGACGGAAAATCTTCCCGTAGGCAGAATGATGAAGCGGCCGTCGCGGTAAGCGGGCACATCCAACAACCGCGCCAGCACATACGTGGCACGGACCGTCATATCCTGCAGCAACGGCAGCAGCGGCTCCCAGACCGGCAGGGCGAACAGGATCACCGTGAGCGGCAGCAGCATCCTGCCGGCCACCGCGGTCCCCAACAGCGACCAGATGACGGACAGGACCAGCAGCGGCAGCGCGAGGGTTTGCAACAGCAGGACGCCGGCCAAAGCCCCCACGAGCCAGAGCAGACAGGAAACCGCCACGGCAGCCAGCGCGCGCGGTTCCGCGCAGGGTGCGATCCGTGCCAGCCGGGCGCGCTGCACGTATACCAGATAAAGACCGATCGCCAGGGCCAGGTAGCCGTGCGAATAGTATTCCGCCCAATGCTGCCATGACGCGATCACGTGCAGCGTGGTATCACGGTAGAGTACGAGCAGCAGCAGTATCAGCAGCGCCGTGACGCCACCCTGCACCCTCCAGCCACGCCCGGTATTGGCAGCAGTCACGCTTCGACCCGACTAGAGCGCATTCTTCTCCGGCGTCTCCATATTCAGTTTCTTCATGAGATTGTAGAGCGAGGGGCGGCTGATACCGAGCGCCTCGGCGGCATGGGACATGTTGAAATTGGTCACATCCAGCGCACGCTGGATGACCCGGCGCTCCGCTTCCTCGCGCGCGGCGCGCAGGTCCAGCGACAGTGTATCACCCGTATCCTCCTGCAGTCCCAGGTCCGCCGCGGTGATGATACTGCCTTCCGCCATCACCACCGAACGCTTGACACGGTTCTCCATCTCACGCACGTTGCCCGGCCAGCCGTAGGCCTCGACACACTCGCGCGCCTGATCACTGAAACCGCGGAACTGGCGCCGGTGTTCGCTCGCGTACTTGTCCAGGAAACTGCGCGCCAGCAGCAGCCGGTCGCCCGCCCGTTCGCGCAATGCCGGGATGTGGATGACGATCTCGCTGATGCGGTAGTAGAGATCCTCGCGAAACTGGCCGGCATCGATCAGCGCCCGCAGGTCGCGGTGGGTCGCGCATACCACCCGCACGTCGACCGGAATCGGCTTGTGGCCGCCCAGACGCTCGACCTCGTGCTGTTGCAGGAAGCGCAGCATCTTGGCCTGCAGCGACATGGGCATGTCGCCGATCTCGTCGAGGAAGAAGGTACCGCCGCTGGCATGCTCGATCTTGCCCGGGTGCTGTCGGACCGCGCCGGTGAATGCGCCCTTCTCGTATCCGAACAACTCGCTTTCCAGCAGGGTTTCCGGGATCGCGGCACAGTTCACCGCGACGAATGGGCCGTCGCGGCGGACGCTGAGGCCATGCAGGGCGCGTGCGAACAGCTCCTTGCCGGTGCCGCTCTCGCCGGTGATCAGGGTGGTGGCATCGGTCGGCGCAACCTTCTCGACCATGCGGCAGGCTTCCTGCATCGCGCTGCTGGTGTAGATGATGCCGTCCAGCACATTGCCCGAACGCTCCGCGAGCAGACGCCGGTTCTCGGCCTCCAGTTCGTACAGCTTGCTGGCCCGGTCGACGATCAGTGCCAGCACCTCGGGGTCGACCGGCTTCTGATAGAAGTCATAGGCACCGAGCGCGACCGCCCTGAGCGCGACCTCCTGTTCGTCGTTACCGGTGACCACGATGATCTTGGTATACGGCGCCAGCTGCAGGATCTGCTCCAGGGTCGCCAGTCCCTCGGAGGCATTCGCCGTATCCGGCGGCAGACCGAGATCCAGTGTGACCACGGACGGACGGTGGCGCTGCAGCTGTTCGATCGCGGCAGCCCGCGTATCGGCGATATGGACATCGTAGCCGGCAAAGGCCCACTTCAGCTGCTTCTGCAATGCAGGATTGTCCTCCACGACCAGCAGGGGTTTGAGCTGACTCTCGTTCATGGCTGCTTCCTGAAACCGTCGTTGGTGAAATCGCGCTACTGCACGGACCGTCCCGCTCAGGCCGTCACACTCTGTCCCGCCTCGCCCTGCCGCGCCAGCGGGATCGACAGGGTGACGATGGTACCCGCACCCGGGGTGCTGGTGACGTGTATCTCGCCGCCCAGTCCGCGGATGAAATCCCGGCTCTCGTACATCCCGATACCCATGCCGGCGTTGCCCTTGGTGGTATCGAACGGCTTGAACAGGCGGTTGCGGATAAAACCGGCGTCCATGCCATGCCCGTTATCGGCTATCTCGACCCTGCATGCCCCGTCCTCGCGCTGCAGACCGATGCGTACGTGTCCGGTCGCGGCGGTCGCCTGCTGTGCGTTCTCCACCAGATGTGCCAACACATGCGCCAGCCGCTGCCGGTCCGCCGTCACCTTGCAACCGGCCGCGCAGGTCGACAGTTGCGGCACGGGCTCGCCGCCGGCGCGGCCGGCAATCACTTCCTGCAGCAGGACCCCCATGTCGACCAGCACCTTCTTGCCGGATACGGCATGCTTGTTGCGCAGCTGCTCCAGCAGGCGCTTGATGTCCGCTGCCGCCGTCGCCACCGAATCGAAGGCATCGTCGAGGAACGCGGGATTATCCTTGTGACGCACCGCGTTCTTCGCAACCATCTCCAGCCCGGCCGCGATATTCTTCAGGTCATGGACCATGTATGAGGACAGGCGATTGAACACCTCGAACTGCTTCGCCTGCGCCAGCGCCTCCGAGGTCATCAGCACGGCCAGATGGCTGGCCACCTGGCGCGCCGCCGTTTTCAGCAGGTCACGGTCCTCCCAGTTCACCTCCCGCACCAGCAGCGGTCTGGCCAGCACCACGAAACCCAGCAACGCGCCCGGCCGGGACAGCGGCACGATCAGCCAGCTGTGCTCGATATCCGCCAACCAGTCCGGCAGCCTGAGGCCGGCGTATTCCTCCGGCCGCTGCGCCATCTCGCGCAGATTGATCACATAACCCTTCCTGGCGAGAAAGCGCACCAGACTGGAATCGGCCGGCTCGACGATGTCGGCATGCGTCGTTGCCCATCCCGCCGTGCACGCGTAATCGCCCTGCTCGTCACGCAGCCAGAGCAGGCCCGCCCGCGCGTCCACCAGCTGCGCCAGCACCCGGATGGCGGTTTCATAGCCGTCCGCCGCCTGCCCCGCCTCACCGAGCGCACCGGTCAGGGACAGCCACTCGCGGCGGTAATCGTACTTGTTGCTGTAGAAGTGCTTGCCGAGAAATACGCGCACCTTGCGCCGGATCTGCACGGAGAACAGCACCGCGATCAGAAACACGATCGCGAGCGAGAAGAACACGATTTGCGCGACACGCCCCCAGTTGCCGCCGTACTCCTGCAGGTAATAGCCTGCCGCCGCCATCACGAGCAGGTACAGACCGCTGCCGACGATGGCCGTGGTATGCAGCACGATGTCGCGCGAGATGAAGATATTCGGCGACCAGTCCTTGTTGCGGGCAGCAGAGAGGGTGAGCAGGGGCACGGCAAACAGGGTGACAAAGCCGCGCGCCTGCCACAGCTCGCGGTCGATACCATTGAGCAGTAGCGCGTTGGCATACAGATAGAAATCGAACGCGAAGATCACGCCTGCGCCGACGAAGAGATGCTTGAGCTTGCGCCGGTGTTCGGGCATGAGATTGCGGAAGAGCTGCTCGATGATCGCCAGCCCGATCACCGCCAGCAGGACGTGGCCCATGAATCTGGCCACGGCAAGGTTGGCACCAACGCGGTCCGGGACATACAGCGGTACCAGTTCGATCAGTAGTACCAGCATCGCGAGGCTGCTGAACAACGCACGCGCGCGCCGCCGCAGAAACGGGTGGCCGACGATCTGCGCGGCCGCGGGTTCGAGCAGCTTGAGCAGGAACAGGTACCAGAGGACGTAGCGCAGGACCTCGAACAGCGCATAGGCACCAAGGAAACGCGGGACATCGAGGGCAACGGCCATGGCCAGCAGCGCCCACAGCGCGGTAACGGTCACGACCGCCGTCAGCAGGCGGCCCTGGCTGCTGCTGCGCCAGCTGAACATCAGCAGCACGGCCAGAAAGCCGAAGCCGAGCGCCGCACAGAGGTATCCGTAGAACCCGACTGTCATGTCCACTGTTGTCGTTGCCCGGTACCCGGCGATGGCTGCGCGATGGCATGACGCGCAGCCGACGCGTTCCCCTGCAGCGCCCGTCCGTCACACCTAAGGCATTGAATTATCGCTTAAGCATTGCGACTGTCAACAAATTTTACAAACCACGGCAGGCCGCCGCCTTAACGCAACAAGCTAAAAGATATGATGTTATGGCTCACAGCCGCATGATTTCAGTGGCCGGTTTCCCCGGGTCCACGCATCGATCGGTGCCGCCGCGTCAGCGACGCATAGAACCCGGCGCCACCCCGCGCTGACATCACCCTGACCGGCACCGGCACTATCCCCTGCCGATCCGCCCGACGGCGCGCGTCGCAGCCGCACGCAGCATCGAGCAGCCGAGGAGACCGTCGACCGCCTGTTGCCGCAGCGGCAGCCAGCGGGCACCCCGCACACGGGCACGCACCACGAACATCCATATATTTGAAATAATTGCAATTTATCTATCGGGCCGTACCGTCAATATTTTTTACACTCGCGCGCATCGGCCGTGACTCGATTTTTACTCATAATATCAATGGATTGCATCAACACATCGAATGCGGCCGCGCCAACCCCGCCCCCAGCCGTAAAAATTTGTAACAACCACCCGCATCCCGGCCCAGGGCAGCCCCCCAAAACAAGCTGTATCTCATTGTTTCTATTGTTCATAAGGCTCATGGCACGGATCATGCTTATTAACTGGCAGGAAGTAACCCAATGTCATCAACGACTCATCAAGGAATCATGGACATGAACTCAGTGCGTAAGGGAATTCTAGGACTTGCAATTATTCTGTTCGGTCTGTTCAGCGCCGGCGCCTATGCCGTCCCGATCACCGGCAGCATTGCGATGGCAGGGTCTTTCAAACTGGTCGACACCTCCGGCAACCTGACAAGTCTCGCCAGCGCTACCGGCATCGACTTCGCCCCGACGGGAAGCGGCGGCATGTTCGCGGTGGTGGGCGCGACCGGCGAATTCAGCTCCATCTCGCTGTTCACCACGATCGGCACGATCGCTGACTTCCAGTTCGACCCCTTCTCCGGGCCGATCAACAATTTCTGGAACCTGGCCAGCGACGGCTTTTCCTTCGACCTGCTGAGTATCGACAGCGTCGACAAGCAGTCGGTCGGTGCAACCGATTTCATCTCCCTGACGGGTTCCGGCCTGATCAACAGCACCATCGCCGGCCTGGACGCGACCTTCGGATCCTGGAGTCTGTCGGGTGACGCCACCAACGGCATCATCTTCGGCTGGTCATCCACGACCACGGCCAAGGGTGTGCCCGAGCCGTCAACACTTGCGCTGATGGGCATCGCCCTGCTGGGCTTTGGCCTGGTGCGGGTCCGCAACAGCCGTCGGGGCAGCGACGCAGGCTGATCCTGCGAGCGGCCGCCCAGCGACGCAGAAGATGCAGCGGAAGATAATAATAATGAAAACAGGACAGTACAATGAAAATGGATTTTCGCCTTGGATTCAGGCCCTTTCACTCCCTGATCGCGGGTTGCACGCTAGGGGTGGCGCTGACAGCGCTGCCCCTGGCAGTCAGTGCAGCCTCCATTAGCGGGACCATGACGCTGGGGGGCGGCAGTTACACGCTGACGGGGGGCACCGACTTCTCGAATGCCACCGGGATCGCGTTTGACTCCCCCACCCTCCTGGCGACGGGCGCCAGCGACCTACTGGGTTCGACTGTCGGCTTCCTTACGCTCGGTGACGTACAGGACTTCGATTTCAGCCCGCTGACCGCATCGATTGCCGGGTTTGTCGAGATCGGGGGCTGGTCCCTGCGACTCGACTCCGCCACGGCCGCCACCCCACGCTCGACTGGTGCACTGTTTCTCAGGGGGACAGGGACCTTGAGCGGGAACGGCGCCGACCCGACCGCAGCGGTCTGGAGTTTTTCCAGCAACAACCTGAATGATTATTCGATGACGGTGTCCGCCGTCCCGGTCCCGGCCGCCTCATGGCTGTTCGGCTCCGGTCTTCTTGCTCTGGCCGGTTTAGCACGCAGGGGAGAGGGAGACGCCTGAAACATAACAGGACGCTCCCACATACGCAGCTCCCGCTTGCGGGAGCTTTTTTTTGCCCCCCGTCGTTGCTCGTGACTCTGGCATAGTGACACGCGCTCGGATGTCACTCCGGCATGATGCAACGCGCTGCGCTGGCAGCGCCTGACAGCCCGTTGTCGTGACGCGTGCGGAATACCGAAATAGCGGCTGGACCCGAGCGCACGACTTTCACCGCATCTCCTGCACAGCCAATACCCCACGGGTTGATGCCCGGAACGCGCAGACAGTCCGCCGCAACAACGAATACGGGCCGCAACGCCCGTTGTCGCGCAGCGCCGGCCGGCATCCGCACGGGCGGCCACTGCCGTCTGACAATCCAGCTGCCGGCGTGCTGTGCGAAAGCCCGGACCAAATTCGACAGCCATGCCGCCAGCAGGCTGCAACAGGGTTGACTGCCGGGACCCGGCTCACCGCGCGGGCGCAGGCTGACCACACCCCGGCCTGGCCGCGATGCCCCCCCCCTGCAGTCTTCCGCAGACGGCTGCTGCGGCAGTCAGTCAGCTGCGGGTTGACGGAGACACGCCGGGACAGGTTGCGTGCAACAGCCCCGCCCGGCTGGGTACCTGGGGAACGGGATGGACCGGACACGCCCGGGGTACGGAAGCCGACAGGACCCGCCGGCACCGTCATCCTGACAAGGTACCGCTACGCTGCAGCAGCGCGATTTCCCTGCCATCGTGCCGATATCCGGCAAAAGGTTCCGCTGTCCCCGGACCGAATCCGCCCAGCGGTGCGCTGCTACGGTGCGGGTCAGCGGCTCAGTGCGCGCCCCGCGGCACCGGCCTGTCATCCCGGCAGCCGAGACGGGACAGCGTTCCAACTGCCGGGGGCTCGCGGAGACCGCCCGCCGCTGCGGCGGATCGGCGCGGGACGGTATACGGGAGTTGCCCTGCAATCAGTGGCACGGGAGGGCCGCGCCAGTTGCGGCGGGGCGGAAGCGACGGCTCAGATGGGTTGAGGGTTGTTGCGGTTTGTGGCGGCGCAGAACCGGGCGGGCGCAGGCGCCGTCGCGTCAGTTCAGCTGCGCCCAGCGATTGATGATCAGGAGGTCGTCGGCACCGATCACGGCATCGGCCGGTGCGGGCACACCGCCGACCAGCGGAGCGACATTGGCCCGGGCCAGCTGGGCCGGCGTCCAGGACATAAGCCCCGCCACCATACGGGTACCCAGCAGGATGTCGGTCGCATCGATGCTGTCATCGCCGTTGATATCGCCATAGAGCGTCGTATCGGCCGGATCCAGCGGGTCGTTGCCCGCCACCACCTCGACCCCGTCGATCACGCCGTCGCCGTCACTGTCTGCGGCCACGGGATTCAGGTCGCCGCTGTCGTAACTGCCTGAACCACCACCATATCCGATCTCATCGGCGTCGCTCAGGCCATCGCCATCGCTGTCGGCAAGCACCGTGCTGGTACACACGAGATTGGCGGTCTCGATGCAGATCTGGCGTTCGACCTGGTCGGCGAGACCGTCACCATCCGTATCGGTCGTGTCATGGTAGGCGTAGACCGCGCCCGAATCGAGCGCGGCGATAATCTTGTCCTGGGCACCGACAACGGCGACCTCGCCGTACGCAGTCACCGCGTTGCCGAAATGGTCCTGGGCCGCGGCGTCGCTGGCGAGAAGTTTCTGGACCTGCTGCCAGACGCCCGGGCTCTGTTCCTGGTACAGGTACGCCGACCCCGACTGGACGCCGCCGTCGCTGTTGTTCTGCGCGCTGACCAGGATGTAATTCTGGGCGGCTGCGCCGACACTGACACTGACCCCGATGCCGAAGGAATCACCCGCGGCCGCATCCGGCGTGACATTGTCCGCCTGGAACGGCTGCAGGCTGACCACCGGATTGGTATCCCACTGCCCGGAGGCGGCACGGGTATAGAGCCGTGCGCTACCGGGCTTGGTGCCGACCGCGCCGGGGGCGCCGACCACGAGCCGGTCGCCGGCCAGATCCAGGGTGAACCCGAAGGCATCCAGAATGGACTGTCCCGCCAGCGTATCCTCCAGCCCCCAGCCGGAGGCCAGGTTGCGGTTGAAAACGTAGACGGCACCGGTAAAGGAGTTGGCCTGATCCGCACCCACCGCGCAATAATCGCCGCTGAGGGCAACCGAGACGCCGAAATCCTGGCCGGTTGCCGGCGCCAGCCGCACGGTCGGCGTCCAGACACCGGTGTTGCGCTGGTACAGGTACGCGGCCTGTTCGCCTTTCGCACCGACGATGAGCGTATCACCGTCGATCGCAACCGCGTTGCCGAATGATCCACCGGCCACCGGTGTGCCTGCCGTGAGTTGCGCCGCGGGCTGCCAGCAGCCGACGCTGCAACCGGTCGTGGCGAGTTCGAAGACATAGGCGGCGCCGGCATTGTTCAGCCCCGACACGTCGTGCTCCGATGCACCGATCACGAGCGTGTTGCCGCTGATCGCCACGCTGATGCCGAAATCGTCGATGCTGCCGGCATCGGCGGCGACCAGCCGCTGGTATTCAGTATAGGACCCGTCCGCCTGGCGCCGGTAGACATAGGCCGCGCCCCCCTGCGGTGCGGGCGGCAAACCGGAGTCCTCGAGCAGGGCGCCGATAACCAGCCAGGGACCGGCCAGGGCGACGGCACGCCCGAAATCGCCATCGGCCTTCGGCTGGCTGGAGACCAGCCGGGTTTCGGCCGCCATGGCGCCGGCCCCCGGGGCGATTAGGAGGAAAGGTAACAGCAGGAAGGCAAGACGCGAACGTTTATGCATAGATGTGACCTGGCAGCGACAGACTTATTAATCGCATATTGTATAGGATTTCGCATCGTACTTTGGTCATATACGCGCGCGCGCAAGGCAGGCTCAGGCCGGCACCGGCCCCTGGCGGGTCAGCATTGAGAAACGTCAATCCCGCCGCAGGGACGGGAGCGGAGCCATGACCGGTTGCAGGCACTCAGCCGCTGGCGGCGGCCCGCCCCAGCCGCTCCAGCAACTTGTCGTGGATGCCACCGAAGCCCCCGTTGCTCATGACCAGGATATGGTCGCCAGGCGCAGCGGCGGCCACCACGGTCGCGGCCAGTTCGTCGATGGACGACGCTACCGCGGCCGGCACCGGCAGCGCCCGGGCGACGTCGGCCAGTGTCCAGCCGAGTCGTGCGGGCTGGTACAGCCACACCGCGTTCGCGCCCTGCATGGCGGCAGCGAGCGTATCCCGGTGCACGCCCATCTGCATGGTGTTGGAGCGTGGCTCCAGCACCAGCAGGATGCGCGCCGTCCCGACATTGCGGCGCAAACCCTGCAGGGTGGTGGCGATCGCGGTGGGATGATGGGCGAAATCGTCGTACACCGTGACGCCGCCCGCGCTGCCGCGCACCTCCAGACGCCGCCTGACGCCCCGGAATTCAGCCAGCGCCGCAATCGCCTGAGCCACCGGCACGCCGGCATGGCGGGCGGCCGCGAGCGCTGCCAGGGCATTGTGCACATTGTGCTCGCCCAGTTGGGTCCAGCGCACCGTTCCGGCCACCTGTCCGTCCAGCAACACATCGAAACAACTCCCGTCTGCGGCCTGCAGTTTGGCCCGCCAGCGCGCGGCGTCCGCATGTAGCCCGACCCGTTCCACCGGTGTCCAGCAGCCGCGCTGCAGCACGCGTTCCAGGTTGGCGTCAGCACCGTTGCTGACGATCAGGCCCGCTCCGGGCACGGTTCGCACCAGATGGTGAAACTGGGTTTCGATAGCCGCCAGATCGGGAAAGATATCAGCATGATCGTACTCGAGGTTGTTCAGCACCAGCGTGCGGGGACGGTAATGCACGAACTTGGAGCGCTTGTCGAAAAAGGCGGTGTCGTATTCGTCCGCCTCGACCACGAAGAAGGGCGTGTTGCCCGTCCGCGCCGAGACGCCGAAATTGACCGGCACGCCGCCGATCAGGAAGCCGGGCGCCAGGCCGGCCTGTTCGAGGATCCATGCCAGCATGCTGGCGGTCGTGGTCTTGCCGTGGGTGCCGGCCACCGCCAGCACCCAGCGTCCCTGCAGTACGTGTTCCGCCAGCCATTGCGGTCCCGACTGGTATGCCAGCCCGGCATTGAGCACATGCTCCACCGCGGGATTGCCGCGCGAGAGGGCATTCCCGATCACGACGCAGTCCGGCGCCGGCTGCAGCTGCGCGGGATCGTAGCCCTCGTCGAGCGTAATACCCTGTGCCGCGAGTTGCGTGCTCATCGGTGGATAGACGTTGGCATCCGAACCGCTGACGCTGACGCCCTGTTCGCGTGCGAGCAACGCGATGCCGCCCATGAAAGTACCGCAGATACCCAGGATGTGAATGTGCATGAGCTAGGGCTCCTTACGGGGCCGCTCCGGCGGCAAGCTGCGGGAAACCGGCCAGTATGATCTCAGTGCTGATCAGCATGTACACCAGCGACACCCCGAAACCGAGGGCCAGCGAACCCGACAGGGCATGGCGCATGATATGGGCATTGACCAGCAGGTTCCACAACAGCAACAGCAGCCAGGCGACCGCCGCCGGACCGGTCGTGGCAGCCGCCCCGGTCACTGCGACCAGCAGCACTGCCGGCAGGCCCAGCAGGCTGCCACTGCCCGTCAGCGCCGCCAGGGTCTGGCCGATACGCGCCGGCCGGCCGGTCAGGTAGAGCAATCCCGCGACGAACAGCAGCAGCAGTCCCAGCTCCAGCAGCGCCGCCTGCGCACCGTCCCGGAACCCGCCGGTCATGGCCGCAAGCGTCATCGACACCAGCAGATAACTGCCCGTCGACACGAGCAGCACCGTACGCGATGCGGACAGATCCTGGGGCGCTGCGGCGAGTACACAGAGCCCGAACCAGAAACGCAGCAACTGCTTCATGGGCCGCAGCTAGCGGCTGCGCCGCGGCGGGCGAACACGCCGGGTACCGGCCGGTACCGGCGTCGGGATGAACAGGGCAAGCGGCAACAGTCTCCTAACGCGGCTTGCCGGCCAGCTTGCTCCTGCCGGCAGTCGGCTTGCGGACCGGTCGTCTGGCTGCGGCTTGCTGAGATGGCGACTGCCGCTGTTTCGGCTGCGGGCGCCGCTTGGCGGAGGATTTCGCGGCAGCCCGCTGCGACGCCGCCTTGGGCTTCGCTGCCGCCTTTGGCTTCGGCGCGGCCTTGGGCGTCGCTGCCATCTTTTTCTTCGGGGCGGCCTTTGGCTTCGTCGCAGCCTTCCGCTGCGGCGCGGCCTTCGGCTTCGCTGCCGTCTTTTTCTTCGCGGCGGCCTTCGGCTTCGCTGCCGTCTTTTTCTTCGCGGCGGCCTTCGGCTTCGCTGCCGTCTTTTTCTTCGCGGCGGCCTTCGGCTTCGCTGCCGTCTTTTTCTTCGCGGCGGCCTTCGGCTTCGCCGCAGGCTTCCGCTTCGGCGCTGTCTTTGGCTTCGCTGCCGCCTTTGGCTTCGGCGCGGCCTTGGGCGTCGCTGCCATCTTTTTCTTCGGGGCGGCCTTTGCCTTCGCTGCAGCCTTCTGCTTCGGCGCAGCTTGAGCGGAGGTCACTTTGCCGGCAGCAAGTGCCGCAGGCGCGCGCCCGGTCTTGCCGCGCGTCGCCTTGTGTTTGGCCACGGCCGCGCGGATGGCATCGTTGCGACGGGCCTCGGAACGGGTGCTGGTCTTGACCTGGTCAACGATCCGCACGATCGCCCGGAACACATCGTCTACCGTGCCGACGCCCTGTACCGTGCGCAACTTGTCCTGCGTGCGGTAGTAATCCAGCACCGGCAGTGTCTGCGACTCATAGACGCGCAGGCGGCTGCCTATCGTCTCCTCGTTATCGTCGCTGCGGTGGCGCAGCCTGCCCCCGCAGCTGTCGCAGCGGCCGTCTATGTGCGGCGGAGCGTAGAAGATGTTGTACATCTGGCCGCAGGACAGACAGGTGCGCCGGCCGACCAGACGCTGGATCAGGGCATCGACATCGACGGCAACCAGCAGGGCAAGATGCAACGGACGACCCAGCCCGGCCAGGACGGCGTCTAGGGCCTCGGCCTGCGCCAGGTTGCGTGGGAAACCGTCGAGAATGAAACCGTTGCGCGCATCCGCACGGGCGATACGCTCCTGAATGATGCCGAGCACGATGTCGTCGCTGACCAGCTGACCCGCGTCCATCGCGACCTTGGCCTGGCGGCCGAGCGGCGTCCCGGCCGCCACCGCCTCGCGCAGCATGTCGCCGGTCGAGATTTGTGGCAGACGGTATTTGTCCTCGAGCAGTTTCGCCTGGGTTCCCTTGCCCGAACCGGGCGCACCCAGAAGTACGATTCTCATGACGCGTTGCGATCCCCTAGCATATTGATTTTATTAACTTCCTGTTCTGGCGAAGAATTTTGAATACTGATATATATATTTTTGCATGGCCGCTGCGCGGGACAGCGTTTAAGCTACCCCCTGCACGTGGTTCAAGTCAACGAAGCTCATGAAATAAATCAGGTTTTGAGCTAGAATTCCTGCCCTTTGACGGCCTGTCCGCGGCGACCCACAAACGGCACCAGCACCTATGAGCGCAATCGAAGATTTCACGGACAGTGAATTGTGGATCATCCGCACGACGCTCGAGGAACGCTACGGCGAGCGCATCGAACCCCAGCTGGCGGATACCGAACTGCGCCTGAATCCCCATGCCACCGAGCTGACCGTCTGCCCGGCAGCCTACTGGGAACACGCTGGCTGCCATTTCATTGTTTGCAAGACCGGCGCCACGCGCTACCGCTGCCAGTTCTACTACCGCGTGCACCAGATGTTCGGAACCGGCATCGAGGAATTCGATGACCTGTCGGAATGCATGGTCACCTTGCTGCAGGTGCAGGCGGATCACATGGCCAGCGAACGGGATTAACCAGCAAGGGGTCGGGGCCCGGCAACATTGCCTGTCTGTCACGCTGACGTCAGAAGGCCAGCGTATACAGGCAACACCGGGGCCCGACCCCCGAATTACCAACGGAGAATCAGCACATGGCAAAAGCGAAAAAGAATGCATTCTATGCCCAGTCCGGCGGCGTCACGGCGGTCATCAATGCCTCGGCCTGCGGCGTGATCGAGACCGCGCGCAAGCACAAGGACCAGATCGGCAAGGTCTACGCAGGGCGCAACGGTATCATCGGCGCACTCACGGAGGACCTGATCGACACCAGCAAGGAATCCGGCAAGGCCATCGCGGCACTGCGTCACACGCCGAGCGGCGCATTCGGCTCCTGCCGCTATAAGCTCAAGAGCCTGGAAGCCAACAAGCGTGAATACGAGCGGCTGATCGAGGTGTTCGAGGCGCACAACATCGGCTATTTCTTCTATAACGGCGGCGGTGACTCCGCGGACACCTGCCTGAAGGTCTCGCAGCTGTCGCAGTCCATGGGCTATCCGATCCAGGCCATCCACGTGCCGAAGACGGTGGACAACGACCTGCCGATCACCGACAACTGCCCCGGCTTCGGCTCGGTGGCCAAGTACATCGCGGTCAGCACGCGCGAGGCCAGTTTCGACGTCGCCTCCATGGCGAAGACCTCCACCAAGGTGTTCGTGCTGGAAGTGATGGGGCGCCACGCCGGCTGGATCGCGGCGGCCGGCGGCATGGCTTCCACCGAGGACGTCGAACTGCCGATCGTCATCCTGTTCCCTGAGGTCGTATTCGACCAGGCGGCATTCCTGGCGAAGGTCAAGGAAAAGGTCGAGAAATACGGCTATGTCTCGATCGTGGTCTCGGAAGGCGTGCATGACGCAGAGGGCAAGTTCCTGGCGGACCAGGGCCTGAAAGACGCCTTCGGCCATGCCCAGCTCGGCGGTGTCGCCCCGGTGATCGCCAACATGGTGCGAGAAGGCCTGGGTTACAAGTACCACTGGGCCGTGGCCGACTACCTGCAGCGCGCCGCGCGCCACATCGCCTCGAAGAATGACGTGGATCAGGCCTACGCCATGGGCAAGGAGGCCGTGAAGCTGGCACTGGCCGGCAAGAACTCGGTCATGCCGACCGTGGTGCGCACCTCGAACAGTCCCTATCGCTGGAAGGTGGGCGTGGCCGACCTGTCCAAGGTCGCCAATGTCGAGAAGATGATGCCCAAGAACTTCATCACGCCGGACGGCTTCGGCATCACCAAGAAGTGCCGCGAGTACCTCGAACCGCTGATGAAGGGCGAGGACTACCCGCCCTACGGTAAGGACGGCATGCCGAAATACGTGCAGCTGAAGAACGCGCCGGTCAAGCGCAAGCTGGGCGATTTCGAAATCAAATAACCACATCGCCGCATGGCGTGCGGGGCCACACGCCCCCGCGCCACGCGGCAGCCGGGTAGGGAGGCACCATGACGCTCGCCAAGGCACGTGAACTGCTCGCTGTCCAGGCGCACATGGGGGGCGGCTACAACAGGAACGCGGCCAGGCTTATCCTGGCCGAGATCCAGGCGGATCACGGCCAGGCGGCCGTCGACGCCCTGATCCGCGAGTTCGACCTGGAAACACTGTTCGGACTCACGCCCGGCACGGTATTCAAAAAACCCTGAGCGGATCAAGGGGGTCAGACGCGATTGATCCGCTGAAACACCGAAC